>JBDHYT010000001.1:0-28937 GCA_039811485.1 Marinilabiliaceae bacterium
CGGGATCGAACTTCAGTACTATCTCCTCCGGATTGGCCTGCATCGGATGTGTGATGCCGTAGCAATGATTTTAAACTCGGTTCATGTCGAACTCTGTGTCTCTTACAAACTTAATGCCTGTAACCAAAAGATTATGAAGGCGGTCTAAAGCAAAACTCTTAATGATATGGTCTTTTGTGTCGGTGGCCAGCACATACCAGCGGTTGCGAAACTCCTTGAGTCCCAATGGCTCTGCAGTGCGAACCGTCTCTATGCCGTTTCCAAAGCTCCTGTAGCTAAAGGTGATACGCTCCCTGTTTCTGATGGCATCAAGCAGGGTAGCCATATTTTCGGTACCGCGTGGCAGACGCTGCTCAAAATGCAGATAGTCGGAGAGCTTTTCGCCCATATTGAAGGCATTGAGTATGTCGAACGACTCCATTATGCGGCGCGATGCTTCGCTCTGGTTCTCCTCACTTATATAGTAAACCCTGTGCGAATTATCGAAGCGTATGTCGATATTGTAGAGCTGCCTTATATCGTTCAAATCGCGCTGAAAGGTGCGCTTCGACACCGTGAAGTCGGTACCCTGCACCTCCGAGTTGAGACGGAGATAATCGTAAATCTCACTGAACGACGCCTCCTTTATCCGAAGCTTCCTGATAATATAATCGTATCTCGCTATCGATTCCCTTTTCGACATATAACCTAACTTTTTTGCTGTTTGGAGTACAAGATAGTGATTTTTTTTATGTTAGATTAATTGGGGTTTTCTACAAATCTTATCCTCAGTTATCGGGGAGGAGTAAAGTTTATTTCAGTTTTATACTCTGTTTGCGGTTCTTCAAAAAGAAATAATTCTAATTCCCTGTTATTATTGAAACCACCTATTTTTTGTCTGTATGATGCTGATATTTTGGGGTTCTCTATTTCCAATTTGCGGTTTTTGCTTATTATCAAAAATTCCTCTTCCTGGTCAATTCCCAAAAATCTTCTGTTCGTCAGATTAGCAGCTATACCTGTTGTCGAACTGCCTGTAAAAGGATCTAAAATCCAGGTGTTTGGTTTTGTTGAAGCTAAAATCAGCCTGGTTAGTACAGATAATGGCTTTTGTGTCGGATGTTTTCCGCATGATTTTTCCCATGGAGCAATTGCAGGTAATTTCCAAACATCTTTCATTTGTTTATCACCATTAAGTTGCTTCATTAACTCATAATTGAAGTAATGTGGAACTTTTTCGCTTTTCCTTGCCCATATAATTTGCTCGGTCGAATAGGTAAAATAGCGACACGAAAAATTTGGTGGCGGATTAGTCTTCTCCCATGTAATGATATTGAGTATTTTGAATCCCAGTTCTGACAAGATTTGGCCTACTGAAAAAATATTGTGCATGGTGCCGCTAATCCAAATTGTAGCGTCTTCTTTCATTTTGTCACGGACTAATGACAACCATCTTCTGTTAAAAGCATTGATAAATTCAAAACCTTCGGATTTATCCCATTTACCCTTATTAACGCTTACAATTTGTCCGCTTTGTATTGAGAGTCCGTTATTTGATAAAAAATAGGGTGGATCTGCAAAAACCATATCAAATTTATGCTCAAACTGTGGCAAAAGCTCCATTGTATCTCCTTTTAGAAGATTGAAGTTTTTGTCTGTAGATTTAAAATATGGTGTTATCATTTTATCTTCTGTTATGAGTTGCTACATACACGATTTTGTATATGTCCTTATGTTCTTCAAGTGCTTTTAAAAGATTTCTAAACATATATGCAGTAGATAGATTTGTTTTTTCTTGTATCATTAATAGTTTGGCTATAAGATAAATAAATTTAATGCTGTACTCTCCTGTATTTGCAAGACCTGGATATTTTGCTGCCTCCTGATTTGCTTCACTTTTTAATAATTCAACATCTAACAAAGTATTTCTTTCTTCGGCAGATTTTAATGGCTTTATATGATTATCCCATTGATGAATCAAGAAGTTTAGAAACTTCTTTGTTTCACTACTATTTTGACTCATTTTTAAAATAGCATCAACAGCCCAGTGAATATGTTTAGGTGTTCTTATTCTTGACCATCCTGATTTACTTGTGCTGTCTTTTTGTCTATACCTCAGCAATAAGTCAAAATCTGATAGCTTTCCTTGATATACACCAAGAATGTAAGTGTCGTTAATTTCTATTATTGCCAAAGGTTTCTCCCCTTTGACTATCATGTGTGGGGATTTTTTCACCATTCGTTTAATACAATTTCATTTTTAACTTTTTCAATAAAAGAACTCAAAGTTGTCAGATTATACATACTTGGAATAATATTGTATGCCTCTTCCAATTTATTTTTGGCACTCAACCAACCTTGTCCATCAGTAATCCAGACGAATTCAAATGCTTCGTATTGATTAATTTTAGGTGCTACATCAGAATATGATCTTGCCGTTTCATTCAGCTTTGAACCACCTGAATTATAAAAGTTAGTTTCGATTAAATATGTTTTAAGTTTTGTTTTAATTACGAAATCAAATCGTTTCACATCAGCACCTAAGCTTACTATTTCAGGAAATGTTGTATTACTCACTTCCTTTTTATAGAATATTTTGGCTTGGTCAAAGAATTGCGAAACTGCTTTTGACATATTTTCGCCGCCTCTGTTTTTTCTTGCATTTGTGTCTAAACCTACTTCAATACCAAAAACATAATCCACCAAATTTGTTATATCTTTGCTTCTAAAGATTTCTCCCAGACCTGTTTTTTCTATGTACTCATAAATGGTTTCAGTTGAAGAAAAGTAGGCATCAAGTAAAACAATATCACCCTTATTATTGAATGTTTTGGCCTCCTTGTTTTTGCGAATTGCAATTAGAATATCCAAAACATCAAATACCTTCGGGTTTTCTTCGTAAAGTTCCTTTATCGCTTCTTTCAAATTCTCTTTGCCAATCAAATAATTTAATTGATTGAGTTTGATGGCAATTTTATTTACATTGACCTTGACTTTTTTAAAATCTGTAAAATAATCAAGCGTAGCATTAGTCTCAGAAAGTTGAGATAAAAAGATTTTAAATTGCTCGGACATACTTTTTATTTTTCACTTGATTTGTGATTAGTAATTCTGTTAATTTTCCTCTTTTTTCAGGATTTGCATTTATACTGCGTTTTGCTTCAACTCGTTGAATATTAAAGTCGGAATACAAATCATCAAAAAAGTTATCGTTTTCATCTTTGCCTTTCACGTCAGAATTGCTTAGAATCCAAGTGTGATTTAAAACATCCAATTTGTGGCAAAAATCTTTTAAACGAATTTGTTCGGAGTCGTTAAACTCGTCTTTTGCATACGAATTAAAGCTTGACGTTTGACTTAATGGCTTATATGGAGGATCGAAATAGAAAAGTGTATTTTGATCTGCGTAGTTTAAGGTTTGCTCAAAGTCACCACAAAGAATCTCTACTTTCTGCAAAGCATTGCTTACAGCCAGAATATTCTCTTTGTCACAAATAGTTGGTCTTTTATAACTCCCTACAGGCACATTATATTCGTTTTTTCTATTAACCCTATATAAACCATTGAAGCATGTCCGATTGAGAAATATAAACAAAGCTGCTTGAACGCTTTTTGTCTCTTTTCTCAAATTGTATAAGTCTCTTTTGTGATAATAGTATAATTTTTTGTTCTCTTCATTTCCTTCTAATGAATGGTATTCGTTTTGATAAACTTCAAGAATTGAAATCAATTCTTTAGGATGGGAAGCAATAACTTTGTAAGTGTTTATTAAATCTTCGTTTATATCATTAATAACCGCCCTTTGCAGTTTGGGAAAATTGTTCAACATCCAAAAAAGCACCGCACCACTTCCTACAAATGGCTCGATGTATGTAAAATTTGTATGCGTTATGCTGTTAGGTAAAACTCGTTCAATCTCTGTTATGAGTTGTGTTTTGCCACCCGCCCATTTCAAAAATGGCTTTGCTGCTGTCTTGTTTTCAGTCATTTCATTCAGTTCAAAGTTTCAAAATTACAATTAAATTTCGGATTGCAGATTCACTATTCCCGAATCTCTTTCGGTAAA
The DNA here is from genome assembly GCA_039811485.1 of Marinilabiliaceae bacterium. Taxonomy (GTDB): domain Bacteria; phylum Bacteroidota; class Bacteroidia; order Bacteroidales; family Marinilabiliaceae; genus JAGPIS01. The sequence continues at coordinate 4,046 of JBDHYT010000001.1, forward strand.
ATTGATCTCCCTCACTTTTATCCATTGCTATCCGAAGTATATGTCAATGAGTGCATTAAGTCTCATTATTAGCATAATGCACTGTCACTTCGTTTCAATGCAGTGTGTATTTTCTTTAAGGCAAAAATATTGATAAGGATAATTCACCTATTTTTTCCCGGCAGCACCACTCTTATGGTCGTTCCTTTGCCCGGTTCACTCTCTTTTACAAATATTTTTCCCTTATGATATTCGCCTATAATACGCTTTGTCAATGTAAGACCTAAGCCCCAGCCTCTTTTTTTGGTTGTGAAGCCTGCATCAAATATATGGCGTATCTGGTTGCGTCTCATCCCTTTGCCGTTGTCTGTGATGTCGATTACAGCCTTGTCCTGCTCGCGGTGAAGATAAATACCAACCCTTCCTTCGCCATTTATTGCATCAAGGGCATTTTTTATCACATTTTCCAAAGCCCATTCAAACAAAATAGGATTTATGCTGGCAGTAATCGAAGCGTCACTCTGGGGGTAGATGGCAATATTTACCTTTCCCGATTGACGGCGCGACAGATAGAGTGTGAGGTTTTCAATAAGCGGAAAGAGCTCCATTGGCTGCCTGTCGGGCTTGGAGCCGATCTTCGAAAACCGGTCGGCCACATTCTGAAGCCGTGCCAGATCTTTGCCCATCTCGGCAGTAGTCTCAGGAGCCAGACCCTTCATCTTCAGGTAGTCAACCCAACCCATGAGCGACGATGTTGGGGTGCCAAGCTGGTGTGCCGTCTCTTTTGCCATTCCTGCCCATACCCTGTTCTGCTCGGCACGCCTCGACCCGCTGAAAACAGTATAGGCAAGAATGATAAATAGTGCCACCAGGCCAAGCTGTACGTAGGGGAAACGCGACAACTGCTGTATTACCGATGAGTCGTAGTAGTAGAGATACTGTTTGTCGTTTTCGTCAAGCACAATCTCAATCCGTGTCCCTTTGGATAACATCTTCTGATATTGGCGTTTAAGAAGAAGTGAATCGACATTGTCGTTTTCGGTAATATTGCGGTGGAAGAGTATATTGCCAACACTGTCGCACAGTATCACCGGGATGGTGGTGTTTTGCGATATTACATCCAGCACTAAGTTAATCGCCCCCTCTTCCGACGATTCGGGCGAGGCGAGAACCCTGGTAGCCTCACTCCACAGCTGCATCCGCTTGTACTCCTCATCTTTGAGCTTGTTGGCCAGACTGTTGCTGTAGAACAGGATGAATGCTCCAATCCCCATAGCCATCAGAAATAGAAGCAGCTTAAATAGTTGCTTTCGCTTGTATGAATCCATCAGTGTTGAAACGATTTGTTAAAACCAAAATGTTGATATCAGTAAATATATAAAATTGGTGGAAGTTGACGTCATAACAACCGATAAATAAGTTGTTTAGCAAGTGTGCAACCTCCATCTCCGGCCCTTCGGAACCATAAGGTTCAAAATAAGCCGGCATCAATAATAACAATCTTTATCCAATTTTATTATTTTTGATTTGTCATAAACTTAATATCGATGAGAAGAGAGTATGATTTTCTTGTGATTGGCTCTGGTGCTGCCGGGCTTAGCTTTGCCCTTAAAGTGGCTGCCTATGGCCGCGTGGCTCTTGTTACCAAAGATGCAATCGACAACACAAATACCTGCTATGCGCAAGGTGGTATAGCTGCAGTGACATCGCAGTTGGATAATTTTGAAAAACATATAAAAGATACCCTTATCGCCGGTGACGGTTTGTGTGACCCGGATGTTGCCCGGATGGTGATTGTTAATGCACCAAGCCAGATACAGCAACTGATAGAGTGGGGGACTGAGTTCGATAGAAATAACGAAGGGAGCTACGACCTGCACCGCGAAGGAGGACACTCGGAGCACCGCATTCTTCACCACCGCGACAATACTGGCTTTGAGATTCAGCGTGCATTGGTGTCGCAGATTCGCAACCATGCAAATATCGATATCTACGAGCAGCATTTTGCAATCGACATAATAACCCAGCACCACTTAGGCCGTGCCAACGAGCCCTGGATGACTGATACCGAGTGCTATGGCGCATATATCCTTGATGAAAAAAATAACCGTGTCGATACTTTTCTATCAAAAATAACAATGATTGCCACAGGCGGAATAGGGGACGTTTATCAGACTACAACCAACCCAACCATTGCCACAGGCGACGGTATAGCCATGGTTTTCAGGGCAAAGGGCGTAATTCAGAATATGGAGTTTGTTCAGTTTCACCCCACTTCACTCTATAACCCTAAGGAGACGCCATCATTCCTGATTACTGAGGCGATGCGGGGGTACGGTGCCATTCTCCGTACCGCCAAAGGCAAAGAGTTTATGCACAAGTACGACAAGCGTGGCTGCCTGGCACCGCGCGACGTGGTGGCACGTGCCATCGACAACGAACTTAAAGGAAGTGGCGATGAGTTTGTCTATCTCGATGTGCGCCATAAACCCGCCGAAGAGACAAAACAGCACTTCCCGACAATATACCACAAATGCCTGTCGGTAGGTATAGATATCACCAAAGAGATGATTCCGGTAGTGCCGGCAGCCCACTATCTTTGTGGAGGCATCAAAGTTGACATTAACGGCCGCAGCTCCATCAACAGACTATACGCAGCCGGCGAGTGCAGTTGTACCGGACTTCATGGTGCCAACCGATTGGCCTCCAACTCGTTGCTCGAAGCATTGGTATATGCCGATGTAGCCGCAAAAGACTCATCCCAATATGTTAATAATATCAGTTTTAACCATCTTATTCCTGACTGGAACGATGAAGGCACAACCCACAACGAAGAGATGATTCTCATCACTCAGGCCAACAAGGAGGTGGAAACCATCATGAGCAATTATGTGGGCATAGTTCGTTCCAATCTGCGGTTAAAACGTGCACTCGACCGCCTCGAAATTATATACCACGAGACTGAAAATCTTTATCAGCGTTCTACGGTGTCGAAAAAACTGTGCGAGCTGCGCAATAAAATCAACGTGGGTTACCTCATTATCAAGATGGCACAAAAAAGAAAGGAGAGCCGTGGATTGCACTACACCCTCGACTATCCCGGCAAAAATGAGTTCCTGACTCTGTCGTAACAGAAAAATTTTGTAACCTCACAGCAATAATATCGTATCATGGCGTGTAAGTTTTAAAACAACCATCATGATTAGATTTTTATTTCTTTCGATTTTTCTATCTGTTGCCTCGGTAGCAGGCTTGTCGGCAGTGGAGGCACAGCAGATGAAAACAGTTTTTGAAGGTAGCGATAGCTATTCGGGAATCAGCAAGGTAACAATTATTGGCAAATTCTGTAAGGTAAGGATTGTACCGGCTGAGGGCAATGATGTGAATGTCAAAAGTATCATTGAGGCAATGGAAGTTCACAACGACTACAGGATTGTGAGCGAAACAGCCAATAACGAACTCACCATAAATGTGCAGGTTCCCCAGCTTGATTTCGCATCGCACGCCGGCGAAATCACCATCTCGGCAACACCCAATCTTCAGATTGTTATCGAAAATACATCAGGATATGTGGATATGCAGCAGGTTGTTGATGCAAATATTTCAGCCTCAACAACATCGGGCAAAATTCTGGCCAAGCAGTCCAGAGGAATTATCACACTGCAATCGAAATCGGGAAGTATCGATGCCACAAACCTTCAGGGCACCATCAAATTAACTTCGTCAAGTGGCAATCAGTATGTCAATAATCTTGAAGGCGATATTACTCTCGATTCGCCCGACGGTCCTATAGTGGCCGAAAATATCAAAGGCAAACTTAATATCTCTACCATTGCCGGTTCGCAAACTCTGGCCAATATCGAAGGTGAAGTGATTCAGCGTTGCAGCACCGGTGCCATCAAGGTATCAAACTCAAAGATTACTCTCACCACCCAGTCGCTCAACGGCTCTGTGAATCTGTTCGGCAGCACAGGAGTTTTTAATATCACTACCACCAAAGGCCTTATTGCCGGAAGCCAGGTGAAACTAATTGGTTCGTCGAGTTTTACCACCACCGAGGGTAAGATAAAAATCAAATTCGACAACAAAAAAGAGGAGTTGACTTTTGCCCTGAAATCGGAAAAGGGACCATTGATCGCAATGGGAACTTCAAAGATGAAAAAACTGAACACAGGAACCGGTGCAATAGTCGTAACAGGTTATAGCACAACCGGAGGCCAGAATTATCTGTAAAATTTTCTCACACATACAAATTCTATTTAGCGCGAGGCTGCCCTTTCTGAAGGACAGCCTCGTTTTTTATTTCCGTATATCGGCTTTTCTCAATCACCGTTGTCTGCTTAGAAGCCCTGCATCAAAAACGATATACCACACCTAATGACAATCCCATGCTTACAGGTTTTACTGTACCTACATAATCGGTTGCCGTAACGCTTTGGTAGATATTGGGTTGCACTATTGCTGCACTCTCGTTTTTCACATCGCCTCCAATAGCTCCGTTAAATGACGCTGTCAGTAGCCATTTGCCGTTGAGCGAGTATTCTACTCCAACCTCAGCTAAACCCATAAGGGTGTTTCCGAACTGCTTTTCTGATGTTTTATTGATGAAATTGCTGAATGTGCCAAGTGTCTGTTCAGGCAGATTGTCCACAACCAAATCGTTTTTGGGGAAATAGGCAGTGCGGTTAATTGTTCCTTCAACAAATTCCACCTCTTCGGCTGTTGCAATGCCATAAGCAGCACCCACAGCAACCCGCATTGCCAGTCTCTCGTTAATTGGTAAACGATAGCTTGCCAAGACAGGAATCATCAGATAATTAACATGTTGCTCCTCCTTGTTATTGATAATCTGATTTATGGTGTAGTCGTGCCCGTTGGGTTCCGTCAGTGTTGCTGAGGTCGAATTGAAATTTTGATTTTTGTAACCTGCCTTGAATGGCTGATATCTCAATCCGGTGCCAACGCCCCACCTATTGGTGATATGATAGGTATATCCCAGTTCGAATCCTAAACCCATCTCCCCATCGCTGTTGCCGTTGGTGCTTTCGTACATCAAATTACTGTACGACGGGTTTATTTTGATCTCTATCGACTGACTGCCTTTTAGTTCCTTAGTTTGACCCCAGACAGTCGTTGCACATCCCAGCATCAGCGGGAGTATATATCTTGCTATCTTCATTCTCTAAACGTTATTGGATTATTTTACTACTATTTTTACAGTGTTTGTAGTGCCATTGCTTGACGAAACTTTAAGGATATAGGTTCCTGGTGTTGTCAAACCGCTAATTTTATATCCCAAATTCTCTTTGGCCACCGATGCTTTAACCAATGCACCGGTCAAATTGAAAATCTCTATTTTCTCATCATCATTGATTTGATTGTTCATGTCGAGGGTTAATGTTCGCCCTGCCATTACCGGATTTGGATATGCCTTTATGCCCGATGTAGTTGTGACAGTGTAGAATAGCTCTGCCACCATTGCTTCGTTCACTACTATTTCTACCTTATAATTTGCAACGGGTATTGATCCCTCAAATCGGATATATTGCTTGTTGCCGTTGAGTCTTACACCATCCTTATACCAGCTGTAGGTGGCACTTCTAATCTCGTCGTATTTGTCGCCGTTGCTGACAGCCAATACATTGTTCCACAGTTTAATAACGGTAAGGTTGTTGTATGCTGCCTTAATTTCCCATTGGAGTGGTGCAATTTGCGGAGCAAAGAAATTTGCTGCATCGTAATTCAGTTCTGCGGAGGCTGTATATTCTCCTACCGACATGGCACTGTTGCCGGTATAGTTTTTTACCGTAACTCCCTCTGGAAGTTCTGTCAACAATACTGTTTTCGTTGATCCATCCATTATAAAGGGAGAAACATAATCCCAGTGTGCCGCTTTCATGTCGTAGGTTGCCTTGGCTATGTTCCATCCAAAAGTCAAATCAGTTGTGGTTTGGTTGTCCCATTTACATCCAACCTTGTCTTTAAGCGAAACTCGGACCGTGTATTCTCCTACTGCAACTCCCGTCACATCGCCCGATACAGTGTAATTGTCTGTTGACGTGAGGTTTATGCCCTGTTCGCTACCGTTATAGGTAAATGTCGTATTACTGATGGTTGGTCGCGCAACGATTTTAATATCATTAGCAATTTTCCAAAATAATGGTTGCATAGTGGGCTGGTTATAATGTTGCTCGTCATAAGCCAATTCTACTATTGCCTGGTAGTCGCCAGGCTTAGTGCCACTGTTGCCAAAATAATTGCTTGCTCTAACGCCTTCAGGAAGCCCGATTACCGTTACTGTCTTAACCTTTCCGTCATATTTAAAGGGCTCGGTATAGTTCCATTTGGCCTCCGACATATTGTAGTTTCCCCTTTCGATACTCCAATTTATGGTGATGTCTTCATCCGTGCCATCACTCCAGGTATTGCCCTCCACCAGCTTAACCACCACTGTGTAAATGCCGATTTCGATGGCATTTACTGTTCCGGTTATGGTATATCCTGCGTTAGCCGCAATGGTGATACCCTGTTGCTGACCGTTGTACTCAAACTTGGTTGTAGATACCGCAGGTTTTAATAGCTGTGGTGAATAGTTGTAATTTCGCAGCTGCGAAAGTTTGGTTAGAAGCCCGGTGGTAGGGGTATATTTTACTTCGCCATTCACCGTATATGAGTCGTTTGCAAAAAAGGTTCCGTAATAACCGTCCTGCTCAAATACAAAACCCTTGTCGCCAAAGCCCATTAACAGACCGTAAGAACAGATGTTTTTTACAAATGTGCCGTTCGACTCGTATAGTTTGAGTATTATGGTGTAACTGCTACCCGAATTAAATACATCATCGGTGTAGGCTCCCGAAATATCTTCTATTAAATCAAACATCAGATAGCGACCCGTGCCCCAATCGATTGCTCTGCGTGTTGTGGCATCATAAGCCGTTTTGAAATAGTATAGATGCCACTCCGTGTTTGGTATCGGTTTGGCTGGCGTACGGAATGCATCCCACACATTCTCTTTGTAATATTTGCTGGTGAATAGTGGCGAACTTTCTTTAAAGTCCTGCAATTGTTGCGCTGTCTGCGAAAATCCCGATTGAATGACTATCAGGAAGAATAATAGGTAAAGTAAATCTCTTTTCATATACAGTTATTTTGGGCAAAACTATAACCGAATATGATAACTCAAGAAAAACAAGAGGCGACAAAAAGTGGACAATGATGAAAATTTTTTCACTGTCCACTTGTAATGTAGTGATAATTAATTGATTGTGGTTGTTTTTGTTTCTCTCGGCAGGGACACAAGTTATAGAGATTGTATAAAACCAGATAGGTTGGTATCCCTGTTTATGCCGAGTTTCTTCCTTAACCTTAATCGCGCTTTTTTGAGTGCCTCCTCTGATTGAAATGTAATCTTGGCAATATCTTTATTGTTCATGTTAAGCTTTAAGAAAGCACATAATCTACGCTCATTTAGAGTGAGGTTAGGATATTGTCTATTCATTTTGTCATGGAACGAATGGTGTACTTTCATAAACAATGTTTCAAACTCCTCCCAGTTGGAATCGTACAAAGGGGACTTATATTGCGAGATCATTAGATTTATGAAGGTTTTAGCCTCGTTCGACGAAAGTATGGCAATATCTTCAAGAGCTTCAATGTTGCGTGCATCCCTTTCGGCATTCTGAACCAGTTTGAGTGCAGCTGCCGCCATATTTTTCTGGTTTGTTTCAAGTTCGTAGTTTGCCCTTTCAAGCTCATTTTCAAGCAGTTTTTTCTGTAGTCTCTCTTTTTCAATCAGTGCCTCTTCTGCCTTTTTTTGAACATCAATATTGCGAATGTTCGATAGAATTGCGTTTATTGCCCTGTGGTTGAGGTGGTTGTGTGTCACCGCTTCAAGCCATATATAGCCGTCGGTACCATTCCGGTATCTGAATTGTACTCTGTCTGTTATGGTTTTGTCGCTGGTAATTTTGTTCCAGTGGGCTACAATTTTCACTACGTCATCAGGGTGTATTGCATCAAACTTCAAGCCTCTAATATCATTTTCATCTAATCCTGTTATCTTCAAGGCTGCATCACTCAAGAATTGGACACCACCTTGAAAATCCAATAAAAGTATGGCATCGTTGGAGTTACTAATTATCAGTTGAAGTTTTTCTTCATTCTCCTCAATCTTTTGTTTTGCTGTTGTTAGTTCCTTGTTTGACGCTGAAAGCAATTCGTTCACCACTCTATACTCTTCGTTAAACTCTTCAATCTTCGACTTTTGTTCCACCAATGCCTTATTGGTTTTTCTTTTGAGACGGTAGAGTCTTATCATCGTTAAGGTTAGCAGCAAAAGTAGGGTAGAGGCTGCCAACAATGAATATATTAGGGTTCGTTGGTTTCTTATCTCCAAAGCCCTGTTCTCTCTCTCCATCTCAAACTGCTGACGCTCTTTGTCAAATTTATAAGCACTCTCCAAATCGGCTATCTTCCTTATGTTGTTCTCGTTGTATATGCTGTCATTCAGTGATTTATACTCTTTGTGGTGCTCGTACGCCTTTTTGAAATCATTGGTCATGGCATATATTTCCGACAATAGATTATTAGTCTCCTTTTGAAGACTAATTATACCTAACTGACCAGCCAATTCGTTGCTTTTTAGTGTGAAATCCAATGATTTGGCATACTCCTTTTGAAGTAATAGTTGATTGCCGATACTGTACCATACCTGTGCCATCTCATACTTTAACCCGCCATTCTCTGCCAACTCTTTTGCTCTGTTTAGACTTAGCATTGCATTTATGTTGTCGCCTCTTTTTCCGTAAATGGTTCCAATACTTGTTAATATGTTTATCTTTTGTGCACTATTGTTATTACCAGTCAGTGCCAATCCTTGTTGCAGATTCTCCAACGCTCTGGCATCACCCATTGTTAAATATATGTTCCCTATATTTGTGTAGCAAATCGACAGTCTTGAGTCATCTTCCATTTTTTTTGCAATCTCCAACCCCTCCTCAATGTTGCTTAGTGCACCTTCGTAATCTTTCTGTTCTGCTTTTATCCCGGCTAAGTTGATTAGGTTTGTCCAAATACCGGGCTTATTGTCCGTCTGCTCATTAATGGCCTTTGCTTTAAGTAAAAATTCAATCGCTAAAGGAAAATTACCCTGGCGTTGGAATATTGTGCTAATGCTCGTATAACAACTGGCCATCAATGGTTTGTCGTCTATCTGGGTTGCCATTGAAGCTGCCTTTTCTAACTGTTCTAATGCTTTGATCGGCTCGCCTCTTTTATTGTGCACTCTCGACAGGTTTATTAAGTTCTTTATTTCAAGATTCTTGTCTTTTATCTCTCTCGCCATCTCTATTGCCTGTTGATAGCTATTCATTGCCTGAGACTCTTCATCCATCTCAAGAAGAATATTGGCCGACGCCATTAAATAGTTGGCCATGCCTTGTTTGTCGTTTATAGAATGTGCTATCGAAAGGGCATTCTGAAAATATTCCAGTGATTGGTTTTTGTCTCGCCTTTGCACCAACAACCCGTTAATCCATAAACTCACAGCCTTTCCCTTCTGATAATTCAGCTTGTTCGACAGTCTCTCCGACTGGTCGGCATATTCTTTTGCCAATGAGGGATTCTCCTTGTAAATTATCTGTGCTATGTTGTTAAGAATATCAACCTTTTCACTATCATCGCTTCTGTGGTTTTGCAATACTGTAGTCAGACTGTCCACGACGTTTTTTTGTGCATGGACCATCGTCGCTGATATTAACAAGGATAATATCAGAAAACATACTCTTATTAATTTCATATTTTTCAATTGTGATAGGTAAAATACTCTTAGTCATTCAAATATCGTAATTTTTATTCTATATGCTTCTTTATGGATACATTTTTTATATAATTGGTCAATATTTATTATTTTTGATATAAACAATTGTAAATGAAACGGTACAATAGCTCTTTTTCTGCCTATGCCGGCCTCTCTCTGATGACTTTTATAGTTGGGTTCTCGTTTATCTTCGTCAAAATAGGGTTGCGTAGCTGCAATATCTACGATTTTCTTGCTCACCGTTTTACTGTGGCTTTTGTTGTGGTTGTGATACTCTATATTGCCGGCTATTTTAAGATTACTAAAAAAACCCCAAGGCAGTGGCTCACCATTGTTGCGGTTTCCGGGCTCTACCCGGTTCTCTTCTTTCTGTTCCAAACCCTTGGTATGCAGTACTCTTCGGTGGCTAATGCAGGAATTATTATGGCTCTTCTTCCGATTGTTACCGTAATAGGCGGGACTCTGTTTTTAAAGGAAACAACTACTCTTTATCAAAAAACAGGTATCGCTATTTCTGCCGTCTCTCTTGTTTTCATTTTCGTTATGGGAGAGGAGGGTGGCGTAACATTCTCTCTCAGAGGTTCTCTTTTTCTGATTGCCTCCGTTGTTGTGATGGCGGCGTACTACCTTAAAGGAAAGGTACTTATGCGTCAGTTTAATTATCTCGAACTCACTTCCATTATGATAACAGTCGGGTTCTTGTTTTTTAATTTTGTCAGCCTGATTCGGCACGGATTATCAGGAACATATAATGGTTTCCTTCAACCATTTGTTGATGTTGAATTCTTATTGTCTGTTCTATATCTCGGCATACTGTCGTCGGTGCTTACATCCTTCCTGTCCAACTTTGCCCTTGCACATATCTCTACCTTTCAGGTTAGTGTATTCAACAATGTGAGCCCGCTCATCACTATATTCGCCGGAGTGATTGTTATGAACGATTCACTGACGGCAATTCAGTTGGCAGGCTCTTTTGCTGTGCTGGCAGGTGTTGTGCTGGTTCTCTACAGCAAAAAGTCACCCTAATTTATCTGTTATCTATCGCTTATTGGGCTGTAACGGCTTGTTTGTAGCTCTCGTCACTATTTACTCTCATCTTAAATCCAATCAGTTTCTGGATGTCGTTAAGTTCGCCTTTCTGGTCGCTGTCGCAAAACGATACAGCCACTCCGTCCTTACCGGCCCTGCCTGTACGCCCAATACGGTGGATATAGGTTTCGGGCACGTTGGGAAGCTCATAGTTGACCACAAAGGGGAGTTCGTCAATATCTATTCCGCGGGCTGCAATGTCGGTGGCAACCAAAACTCTTATTTTTGAACTTTTAAAGTCGCTCAGGGCTCGCTGACGCGAATTTTGTGTTTTGTCGCCATGGATGGCTGCTGCATTTATACCCTTACGGCTCAGTTGCTTCACCAATTTGTCGGCTCCATATTTGGTGCGGGTGAATACCAATGACCGCTCTATGCTCTTGTCTTTCAGGATGTGGATGAGCAGGCCTGCCTTCTCCGGCTTTTCAACAAAATAGACCGACTGCTGCACTGTCTCGGCAGTTGACGATACCGGCGTAACTGCTATCTCTGCCGGATTGTTGAGTATGGTTGAGGCAAATTTCCTTATCTCCTTCGGCATGGTGGCCGAAAAAAACAGGGTTTGCCGCTGGGCCGGTACTTTGGTAAGTACCCTCTTTATGTCGTGTATAAAACCGATGTCGAGCATGTGGTCGGCCTCGTCGAGCACCAATATCTCAACCGACGACAGGTTTACGATTCCTTGTTGCATAAGGTCGAGCAGTCGACCCGGCGTGGCAATAAGTACCTCAATGCCGCCGCGTAGTGCCGAAACCTGGCTTCCTTGTGGCACACCACCAAATATTGCAAGACTCTTTTTGTTGATATATTTGGAATATGTCTTAAAGTTTTCGTCTATTTGAAGTGCCAATTCCCTTGTGGGAGTGAGTATTAGACATCTGATGGCACTCTGACGGCCATTCTGGTGGAGCTGCTGAAGGATGGGAAGCGCAAAGGCCGCCGTCTTGCCGGTGCCGGTCTGGGCGCATCCGAGAATATCGCGTCCCTGAAGTGCAAGTGGAATCGCTTTGTTCTGAATCTCAGTAGGTGTAGTGTATCCTGCTTCATCAATAGCTTTAAGAAGCGGTTTTATAAGATTTAATTGTGTAAATTGCATATAATTCTCTGTTGGTTTGTGCATCACCCCGGGTGTTATCCATCTGAAGTGATGCTTTACATTAAATGAAGTAAAATATTCGTATTCAATAAAATGGATTTGGCATAATAGACGGAGGAGTCATATTGACTTATGTATGCCTGCCAGTAAATGTGAAAGGAATAGTTTAATTTATATCGATGCAAATATAAGGCCAATACCTCATTAACTATCATATACCGGCACTTTTAACAGAATTACACAATTTGTGATTGATTAAAATAGGCACAATAGAGTAACATCCGCTTGGTGGTTGAGCGGTTACATTCCATGTTTTTTCTTCTATCTATCGTGGTTCGCCAAAACTTACGCCCATTCTTCTGCCCTCTATCACAAGGTGGTGGTCGGGGTTCACCAATCGCACCATGCCGCCTACATCGCTAAGAGGCACCGAGGTTATTGTATTGCCCTGTAGCGATACCATGCGGCCAAACTGATGGTTGTGAATAAGTTCGGCAGCCTCCGCTCCGTAGCGTGTGGCCAGTATCCGGTCGGCCGGGCTGGGACTGCCGCCTCGTTGGATATAGCCTAAGATGGTCTCGCGTGTCTCAAGCCCGGTAAGTTTGTTTATCTTTTTTGCTATATACGCTCCTGCCGATTTTTTCTTCGGATGGTCTATACCTTCGGCAACCACCACAATCGAATAGGGCTTGCCTTTGTGAAAACGGTCTGTAAGTGTCTCTGCTACTGCCTCTAATGAGTAATCTATCTCCGGAATCAGAATTACATCGCCGCCCGAGGCCATACCCGAAAATAAGGCTAGCCACCCTGCCGTGTGGCCCATCACCTCAATCACCATCACCCTTTTATGCGAGTTGGCCGTGGTATGAAGCCTGTCGATAGCCTCTGACGCTATATTTACCGCCGTGTCGAAACCAAAAGTAATGTCGGTTCCCCACACATCGTTGTCAATGGTTTTAGGTATGCCTATAATGTTGAGCCCCTGTTGAGCCAGCAGATTGGCTGTTTTCTGTGTCCCGTTGCCACCAATACACACCAATGCGTCAAGCCCCAAATCCTTATAGTGTTTGATTATCACACCTGGCTTATCTTCCACAGTGTCACCCTCTTCCACCTTAAAAGGCTTCATTCGTGATGTTCCTAAAATCGTTCCCCCCAGTGTGAGAATCCCCGATAGGAGTGTCTCGTTGAGTGGTATTATCTCCTTGCTAACCAAGCCGGTGAAACCATTGGAGATCCCTATTACCTCCATCCCATATTCATATATGGCTGTCTTGCCTACACCTCTGATTGCCGCATTTATGCCCGGACAATCACCTCCTGCCGATAATATCCCGATACGCATCCTTCAGTTATTTTTAAAGTTTATAATATCATTCTCTAATTTAAGCCAATTTCAGAAGACTTGTTCCCTTTGTGCCAAATTATTTTAATCGCCCATCACCAATATCGGAATCCTGATGTGGTTCATCACATCATTCAAATTCATACTGCTGTATCTGTGAAGCAGATTCTTGTCCCGTTTTGTGATGGTCAACAGTTGGATTTCGTTTCTGGCAATATACTCCTCCAACGATTGTGTGATATTTTTTGATGTTACATAATTCACTATAAATGTGGTTCCTCGATATGTCTGAGTCATGTAATTCTTCAATTCATTCAGGGCATTAATCTCTCTTTCAGTATATTTCTGTTTGCTGAACTCAACACAGTGAATCACCGAGCCGTGTTCTGCCATTAAACTCAACACCTGATGAAGTGCTTTGTAGTCGCATCCCGTTATCTCGATGCTCAAAAGGATTTTTGGACTCTCTTCCTTTCGCTGATAATGCGACGGTATCATTATTACCGGAGTTTTTGATTTCGTCACCACATCCTTTGTTGTACTGCCGGTTATCTCCTTTATATCCTGTTCGGGGCAGCTACTCGACATTACTATAAGATTGTACTCCTTTGATAGTTTTATTATTACATCCTCCGGATAGCCATATTCGAGTCGGCTTTCAACCTCTGTGTTGCTGTTTAGTGACGAACCGCGCATCTGCACATAACGCACAAACTTATTCAGGTATCTGCGCTGCTCCATCACAAATAGTGAGTGGGTCTCGTTGACCAAACCCTTGTCTATTATATCGGGGATGCAGTTCAATAATGTGATATGGCACTGCAGATGGCGGGATATCAGAAATGCCATCTCGATACAGTTGGTGTCGCCCTTCGAAAATGTTATGGGAATTAATATTTTAAGCATACCCAAATTTTTATTTAAAATAAGCAAAATATGTGAATCTTCAATCGAAAAAAGCAAATTGGCTCTTTTTTTTGTGTTTTTATTTCAAATCATGATTTTTATGGTATGTTATTCAATCAATTAATGTGTATATTGGCATCGGCATACTGTAAAAATGGTGTGTTAATAAACTGTTTGATTTTTAATTTTTAAACCCAAATCATGAAGTTAAGAAAAGCACTCTCAATGGTGGCTCTTTCCTCGGCCATCGTCGCAGGCTGTAATGCTCCTACAGCTAACAAAGAGCAAACTGCACAAAACGAAGCGAAGCCGGTGGTAATCGGTTATGTGGGCGGATACAACGGTAATGTTGTTGATATCAACGGTATTGATGCAAACCGTCTTTCGCATATCAACTACGCCTTTGTTGATGTAAAGGATAATCTGGCATTCCTTACCAATGAGGCTACCGACACTACTAACTTCCGCCTGCTCAACACTCTTAAAAAGACAAATCCCGATCTCAAGATTTTGATCTCTGTGGGTGGATGGACCTGGAGCAAGAACTTCTCCGATGCCGTTCTCACCGAAGAGTCGAACAGTGCATTTGCACAAAGCTGTGTCGATATTGTGGCCAACAACGACCTTGATGGCGTAGATATCGACTGGGAGTATCCCGGAATGGTGGGTGACGGAAATGTGTTCCGTCCCGAAGATAAAGCCAACTATACACGTATGTTTAAGGCTATTCGTGAAAAGCTTGACATCCTGGCCCATACAACCGGCAAAAAGTATCTCGTTACAACCGCCATTGGTGGCTCGCTCGAATTCCTTCAGCACACCGAAATGGAAGTTGCTCAGCAGTATCTCGACTATATCAATCTAATGAGCTACGATTACGACGGCACTTACGACAATATTGCTGCACACCACACCAACCTTATGTCGCCGGCCAACATGCCATATATCTACTCGGCCGATTTCAGCATCAGTAACCTGAAGAAAGTGGGTGTCGATATTTCAAAGGTAGTTATGGGTCTCGCATTCTACTCAAAAGGCAATGTGGTTGCATCGGCCGACAATAATGGTTTGTACCAGATTCCGGTTAAGCCTATGTGGGGCGGCGGATATTCGTTCCTGAAAGACAGCCTAGTTAACCAAAAAGGATTCGTTCGTTACTGGGACGATGCCTCAAAAGCTCCTTACCTGTTCAATGCCGAGAAGAAGATATTTATTACTTATGATGATGAAGAGTCGGTGAAACTGAAATGTGACTATGTGAAGGCTAATGGTCTGGCCGGAGTTATGTTTTGGGAATATTTCAGCGATAGTAAACTCTATCTGCTTAAAACTATCAATAAAGAACTTGGCTATACAGTAGAGTAATACTTTAATATAGCTATTGTAAGGTATTTGTTTTCAATGATTATTCGATTATTCCACCTCCTAAAATTATTTTAAGGAGGTGGAATTTTTTTTATTCTCAATGTGCTTCCAACCAGTTGTTGCCCATCCCCATGTCGGCCACCAGTGGAACTCTAAGCTTGCAGGCACTCTCCATACACCGTTTCACTATCTCTCGCACAACATCCAATTCGCCGGGTTCTACGTCGAAATTCAATTCGTCGTGCACTTGAAGTATCATTTTAGATTTAACTCCCAATCGACTCATTTCCTTATGAATATCTATCATTGCTATTTTTATGATATCGGCAGCCGTTCCTTGAATTGGTGCATTTATGGCATTTCGCTCTGCCATGCCTCTCACCACTCCGTTGCGCGAATTAATGTCGTCAAGTTGTCGGCGGCGACCGAAGAGGGTCTCCACATAACCTGTTTCGCGGGCTTTAGATATGCACTCATCCATATAGCGTTTCACCCCGGGGAAGTTGTCAAAATAGCCGTCTATTATCTCCTTTGCCTCACTGCGCGATATGTTTAATCTCTCTGCAAGACCAAATGCCGATATGCCGTAAATGATGCCGAAGTTTGCAGTTTTGGCTTTTCGGCGCATATCGGATGTTACCTCTTCGTCGGCTACCTTAAATATCTTAGCCGCTGTGGCTCTGTGAATATCGGCTCCTCTATTAAAGGCTTCGATGAGGTGCTCATCTTCGCTGAAATGTGCCATCAGTCGTAACTCAACCTGTGAGTAGTCGGCCGAAAGAAATATCCTGTCGGCACTTCCCGCTGTGAATGCCTTGCGTATCTCCTTGCCGTTCTCGTCTCTTATCGGGATGTTTTGAAGGTTGGGATTTGTGCTGCTTAATCGCCCCGTCACCACAACAGTCTGATTGTAAGATGTGTGTATCCGCCCGGTAGCAGGATTGATAAGTTTCGGAAGTGCTTCGACATAAGTGCTTAATAGCTTTTGCAATCCTCTGTGTTCCAATATTAACTGAACAATAGGATGGTTGTTTTTCAGCTTCTGGAGTGTCTCCTCGTTGGTGCTGTACTGGCCGGTTTTTGTCTTTTTTGCATCCTTGTCTATCTTAAGCCGGTCAAACAGTATTTCGCCCACCTGCTTCGGACTTGATATATTGAACGTTATGCCGGCCATATCCTGAATCTTTGCTTCAAGTGATGCAATCTCTGCTTTGAGTATCAGTGCATACTGATTTAGCGATTCGCTGTTTACCTTTACGCCTGTGTGCTCCATGTCGGCAAGTACACTCACCAATGGCATTTCGATATTAGTAAAAAGTTCTCCGCTCTTGCTCTCTTTAAGTTTTGGTTCAAATAATCTGTATAACTGCCAGGTAATATCGGCATCTTCGGCAGCATACTCCTTAATATGTTCCACCGCTATATTCCGCATGCTATCCTGGTCTGCTCCCTTTTTGCCTATCAGCTGCTCTATCGGAATGGTGCGGTATTTCAAATATGTCTCGGCCATGAAATCCATTCCGTTTTTCAAACCCGGATATAAAAGGAAGTGGGCAATCATTGTGTCGAAGAGTTGGCCCTTGACCTCTAATCCGTAGTTTTTCAGCACTAGAATATCGTATTTGATATTCTGACCGATTTTTAAAATATTGTCATCTTCAAACACCGGACGGAGTGAATCAATAACTTTTTGTGCCTCTGCTCTATCGGATGGCACCGGCACATAGTATGCTTCGTGTTCCATCCACGAAAAAGAGATGCCCACCAATTCGGCCTCAGTAGCCTCTACTGATGTTGTTTCGGTATCGAAACAAAACGCCGGTTGGCTACCTAAACTCATTATTAAAGAGAATAGAGCCATCTCATTGTCTATGAGATAGTAATTATGCGGCGTTGAACCTGCATCCTTTAGCGACGATGGCTCTGCCTGTTGCACCACCACTCCGGCCTGTGAAAACAAATCGCCTGCAAATGCAGGTTGGGCCAATCCAAAGTGGGTTTCAATCCTGTTAATGAGTGTTCTGAATTCCAGCTCATCGAAAACCTCTTTCAGGGCTTTCATGTCCGGCTTCTCCATCTTTAGGTCAGCCTCTACGAAATCTATCGGCACGTTTGTATCTATTGTTGCCAGTTGATAGGAAAGAAGAACCTGCTCTTTGAAGTTGATGAGGTTCTCTTTTTGTTTGCCTTTCTGGGTCTCTATATTTTCGTATATGCCGGCAATGCTCTTAAATTCTGCAATAAGTGCTTTAGCCTTTTTCTCGCCAATTCCCGGGCAACCAGGTATATTGTCGGCCGAATCGCCCCATAAGCCCAGAATGTCAATTACTTGAATCGGACTCTCCACCTCAAAGTTTTCGCAAACCTCCTTTACGCCCCATATTTCATTTTCATTGCCATTACTCTTTGGTTTATACATCTTTATGTTGTCGCTAACCAACTGGGCGTAATCCTTGTCGGGTGTTACCATATATACGTTATAGCCTGCCGTTTCGGCTCTTTTTGCCAGTGTCCCTATCACATCATCGGCCTCATATCCCGGTTTTTCAAGTATCGGGATATGCATCGCCTTCAATATTTGCTTGATGTAGGGCACCGCCAGTTTGATATCCTCCGGTGTTGCTTCGCGGTTGGCTTTGTAATCGGCAAAAATATCGTGTCGGAATGTGGGACCCGATGGATCGAAGGCTACCGCAAGGTGATCGGGCCTCTCTTTGGTAAGTACTTCCAATAACGAATTGGTGAAACCAAAAATCGCCGATGTGTTCAAACCCTTTGTGTTTACACGCGGATTACGGATAAATGCATAGTATGCCCTGTATATAAGTGCATAAGCATCAAGTAGATATAGTTTGTTTGTTGAACTACTCATTTAATTGATTTTTTGTTTTTGAAAGAGGGTGTTATCATAACAAAGATAGTTGCATTGTAGCAACTCTGCAACACGCTCTTTATTTACTGCTATTGGTAATAGTCAAAAAATTTGTTCTTAATGATGCTAAATATCACGTTTTAAACCTTTTTTAATATTTTCAGCACCTCTATTGACAAAAAAATGGTGTAACTTTGCACTCCTTATAAACAACTATATGCAGAAGATACGTAATGTGGCCATAATTGCCCACGTTGACCATGGTAAAACGACCCTGGTTGATAAGATGTTGCAGGCCGGAAGACAGTTTAGGGACGGCCAGAAAGAGGTTGTCTCGATGGATAACAATGAGCTGGAGCGAGAGAGAGGAATCACCATTCTTGCAAAAAATGCTGCTGTCACTTGGAAGGACTATAAAATTAATCTTATCGACACTCCTGGCCACTCCGACTTTGGTGGTGAAGTGGAAAGGGTGCTCAATATGGCCGACGGCGTGCTACTGTTAGTTGATGCCTTTGAAGGACCGATGCCTCAAACACGCTTTGTGCTTCAGAAAGCTATCCAGATGGGATTGAAACCAATTGTGGTCATCAACAAGGTGGATAAGCCAAACTGTCGCCCCGAAGAGGTTCACGAAGCTGTGTTCGACCTTATGTTTGCCCTCGAAGCCAACGAAAACCAGCTCGATTTCCCATCAGTATATGGTTCGGCAAAAGAGAACTGGATGAGCTCCGACTGGAAAGTGCGCACCGAAAATATCGATGCAATCTTCGAAGCTATAATCAATCATATTCCGGCACCCGAAAAAATTGAGGGAACACCGCAAATGCTTGTTACCTCTCTCGAATATTCCTCTTATACAGGTCGTATTGCCATCGGGCGGATTCACCGTGGCGAATTGCGTGTTAACCAGGATGTTAGCCTTTGCAAGCGCGATGGACGTATTGTGAAGACCCGAATCAAGGATCTCTTTCTTTTCGATGGCCAGGGAAAAGTTAAAACCGAAAAAGTACCCTGCGGCGAGTTGTGTGCCATTGTTGGTTTAGATGGTTTTGAAATTGGTGACACTGTAGCCGATATCGAAAATCCGGAACCAATGGATCCTATAGCAATAGATGAACCAACAATGAGTATGTTGTTCACTATCAATAATTCACCATTCTTTGGTAAGGAGGGTAAGTTTGTAACTTCTCGTCATGTTTACGACAGGCTTCAAAAAGAGTTGGAGAAAAACCTCGCTCTCCGTGTTGAACCAACCCCAAGTGCCGACTCATGGAATGTGTTCGGACGCGGCGTTCTTCACCTCTCGGTGCTTATCGAAACAATGCGTCGTGAGGGTTATGAGCTGCAAGTTGGTCAGCCTCAGGTGATTATCAAAGAGATTGCCGGTGAAAAGAACGAGCCCGTTGAAGAGCTTGCCATCGACCTCCCAGAGGAGTACTCGGGTAAAGCAATCGAATTGGTGACTCAGAAGAAAGGCGAGCTGTTGTCTATGGAGCGCAAGGGCGACCGTATTCATCTCGAATTTAAAATTCCATCGCGCGGTATTATCGGTCTGCGGAGCAATATGCTCACCGCCACAGCCGGCGAAGCCATTATGGCCCACCGCTTTGTTGGGTTTGAACCATGGAAAGGAAATATAGAAAAACGCCAAAACGGCTCGCTTATAGTTCTCGAACCGGGTACTGCATACGCCTATGCCCTCGATAAACTACAGGATCGCGGTAAATTCTTCATACATCCTATGGAAGAGGTATATATGGGGCAGGTTGTGGGCGAAAACAACCGCGAAGGCGACCTGACAATTAATGTTACCAAGTCGAAAAAGCTAACCAATATGCGTGCATCTGGTTCCGACGATAAAGCTAAACTGGCACCTCCCATTGTCTTTAGTCTCGAAGAGGCTCTGGAGTATATTCAAGAGGATGAGTATGTGGAGGTTACACCAAAAAGTATCCGTCTGCGCAAAATACTTCTTACCGAAGTTGAACGAAAACGGGCAGGCAGATAATTGTCATATTTTCACTATATTTAAGGGTCGTTTTTTACGGCCCTTATTCATTTAGTTTAATATGACTCCTTTTGTAGATATTCATACCCATAAATTATTGATTGGCAACCGTATGATAGGCGTCACCAATATTATGCCTTTCGACGAAGTTCCCGCAAACAGGTATCTGTTTTCAGCCGGTATTCATCCGTGGCATATCGATGCCGGAACGGTTGATGAATACAAAAGATGGTTGGCTCTTGCAGTTTTATCGGAGCAGTGTATTGCCATTGGCGAGGCGGGCCTCGATAATAGATGCAGTACCGGAGTTGAGTTGCAGATGGATATTTTCCGCTGGCAGGCCGAGTTGTCTGTTTCACTTGGTAAACCGCTTATTATCCACTGTGTAGGTATGTATAATCAAATCTATACTTTAAGTAAGGAGTATCCAAACCATCCCGTTTGGATTCTTCACTCCTATGGCTCTTCCGTTCAGATGGTATCTCAGCTTCAGAGCGAAAATGTGATGTTTTCGTTTGGCAAAGGTCTGTTCGGTAAGTCGGCAAAACAGTATGAGGCTCTGAAAGCAGTTCCCCTTAATCGTCTCTTTCTCGAAACCGATGACTCGGAGGTGGATATTGAAGAGGTATATAGTATTGCAACAGTTAAACTAAATATTGAAATAGATATACTTAAAACACAATTATTCAATAACTTTAATATAATTTTTAATGGCAGTCAACTGGCTTGAACGTACCCAATTGCTGATTGGTGAAGAGAAACTTGCAAAACTTAAAAATGCCCATGTGCTTGTTGCAGGCCTTGGTGGTGTTGGCTCTTATGCAGTAGAGCAGCTTGCCAGGGCTGGTATAGGCAGCCTTACCATCGTTGATGGTGATGTGGTCCAGCCAAGTAACCGCAATCGTCAGCTCCCTGCACTTACTTCAACTATAGGTTTAAGTAAGGCGGCAGTTGTTGCTCAACGACTTGTTGATATTAATCCCGAGATTAATCTTACCGTAAAAGATGGCTTTATGATGGGTAAGGATTTTGAGGAGCTGCTTCAGCAACCTTTCGACTTTGTGGTGGATGCAATAGACTCTCTTAGTCCAAAGGTATTTCTGATTGCCAATACCGTGAAAAAGGGTTATCCCATAATATCATCCATGGGGGCTGGTGGCAAGTTAGATCCTTCACTTGTCGGAATCACCGATTTGTCGAAGACCTATAACTGTAAACTGTCGCGGATGGTAAGGAAGAGATTGGGGAAGTTTGAAATTAAAAAGGGAGTAACAGTTGTTTTTTCACCCGAAGAGGTTGATCCATCCGTTGTTATACTTACCGAAAACGAACGCAACAAGAAGACGACCACCGGAACCATTAGTTATATTCCTGCCATTTTTGGTCTCTATGCAGCATCTCACGTAATCAGGTCTTTAATATCTTAATTATGTCGTTATCAATCAATTATCTTGCTGAATCTCAATTAAAAGATGTAGTGGATATTTCCAACTCCCAGTTTGGAGTGGGCTACCTCAATACATCCGATTTCACCTCCGATGGGGCAATAGTTCTTGTGGCCACTGACGATGAAAAGGTAGTTGGGTTCGCCCTTTTCTATATTATTGGCGGAGATGATTTTCCTGCCCAACTCTCAATATTTTATCCCGTAGCGCACACATCTGTTTTTTTCAAATCAATTGCGGTTCTCCCCGGATTCGAAAACCGTGGTGTTGGCAGCCATCTGATGCAAATGGTTTTAAATCTGGCACGAAACCAAGGTGTACTCTGCTGCTATGGATATCTGTGGGTAAAAGATGGCAAAATGGCCCTGGAATCTATCGCTCGTCATCATGGTTTTCATGACGTTAAAGTGATGCCCCGTTTTTGGCAACAGGTTAGTATCGACAAAGGGTTTGACTGTCCGGTGTGCGGCAATCCATGCCGGTGTGATGCTCTGATGGTTTGTCGCCCCTTTGTGAAGCAGTAGTTTAATAATCTTGGTGTTGTGTTGTAGAGCATTTTTATTTTCTGCATTAGATGTTAAAAGTCATTACAAAATAAGCAACTATGCACTATATTAGCTTTTTTAAGAACTAATTCAATAAACCAAATATTATGAGTAGTATCGATTGGAGTAATCTCTCTTTTAGTTATATGAAGACCGATTACAATGTTCGCTGTTATTATCGCAACGGTAAATGGGGCGAGTTGGAAATCAGCTCATCCGACCAGATAAGCATACACATGGCAGCCACCGCATTGCATTATGGTCAGGAGGCCTTCGAAGGGCTTAAGGCTTTCAAAGGTAAAGATGGTAAAATACGTGTGTTCAGGGTTGAAGAGAATGCAAAACGGATGCAGGACTCGGCCGACGGCATACTTATGGCTCGTGTTCCTGTTGAACTTTTTGTTGATGCCGTAAAGAAGGTAATTAAACTTAACGAACATTTCGTGCCTCCTTACGAGTCGGGTGCCGCACTCTATCTGCGTCCGTTGCTTATAGGTACAGGCCCTAAGGTTGGCGTGTCACCTGCCGACGAGTATATGTTTATGATTTTTGTTACACCGGTGGGCCCTTACTTCAAGGAAGGTTTCAAACCGGTTAATATGATGATTAGCAGAAACTACGATAGAGCTGCACCAAATGGAACCGGACACATAAAGGTTGGTGGCAACTATGCTGCAAGTCTTATTGCCGGCCGCCTGGCACACGAAAAAGGCTACTCGTCGGTGTTATATCTCGATAGTAAAGAGAAGAAATATATTGATGAGTGTGGACCAGCCAACTTCTTCGTTATCAAAGATAACACCTATGTGACGCCCGAATCTCACTCTATCCTTCCGTCAATCACCAATAAGAGCCTTTACGAACTGGCCAAAGACAGCGGCCTGAAGGTCGAGCGACGCCCTATTTTGTTGGAAGAACTCGAAAGTTTTGAAGAGGCAGGTGCTTGCGGTACAGCAGCAGTAATCAGCCCAATTGGCCGGATTGACGATATCGACACAGGCAAATCGTATGTGTTCAGTAAAGACGGAAAGCCCGGCAAAGTATGCGAAATGCTTTACAACCGCCTGCGTGCAATACAGTATGGCGACGAAGCAGATAAATTTGGTTGGGTAACGATTATCGACTAAATTATAATGTGACTCAGGATTGATGAGTAATAATAAAAAAAGCTGCCTTTGTTTGGGCAGCTTTTCTTTTTTCTGATATCGTGGTTCTTAATCGTTTTCGATTTTACTGAAACGTTTGTCGCCGGCATGGCTCAACACAGTACCATTAAGCAGACCATCGTATTGTGCTTTGTCGTTCAGTGCTTTAACAGCCTCTGCCATCACCTTGTCGTCGCGAAGACTAAATTGTATGGCTCCCTTCTGGTAATAGTAGCGGCGCATAAACTCAAGCGACATCAGCTCTTTAATCTCTGATGCAGCAATATTCATATCTTTTTCAACATTCAGCTTAAGAGCCTCTTCCATTGCTTTAAACTCGTTTTCTGCACTCTTGTAGTACTCTTCGCGCTCTGCCGTCTCTTTCAATTTCTTAAGCGTCTCAAGTGAGCGGCTTGTATATTTGAAATCTTTGCGTGCTGCAACAAACTGCTTGAAGTCGTCGAAAACAGCATCCGAAACCTTAAATTCTGTTGGTGACGCAATGGTTGGATTCTGAAGGCAGAACCTGGTGGCATATTCAAATATAATCTGCTGTGCCACAATGGCGAAGGTGATATTGCTGTAACGCTCTTCAGTAACTTTTATGTCGGGCGATACTCCGCCACCGTCATAAACCTTCCTGCCAAGACGCGTTTTGTATTCCGATATCAGAGAGTCGGGTACAAAACCTACCGAGCCGTCGTCGTTGCGGTGGGTATAATCCAAAGCCTGAATGCATCGTCCCGAAGGAATGTAGTATTTGGCTGTGGTAACCTTTAACTTGGTGTTGAAGTCAAGATTGCGTGTAGCCTGTACCAAGCCCTTGCCAAACGAACGCTGGCCAAGTATCACTGCACGATCCAAATCCTGGAGTGCTCCGGCCACAATCTCCGATGCCGACGCCGAGCCACGGCTAATAAGAACAGCAAGCGGCATTACGGTATCGATGGGCTGTCGGGTGGCTGTATATGCCTTGTCCCACTGCTTAACTTTACCTTTGGTACTAACAATGTCAGAACCCTTTGGAACAAAGAGGTTTACTATTTTTATTGCCTCGTCGAGTAATCCTCCCGGGTTGCCGCGCAAGTCAAGTACAACCCTTTTGGCACCCTGTTTCTCCTTTAAGTCAACAAATGCGTTTTCTACTTCGCGGGCGCAATCCTGGGTGAAATTGTTGAGGATGATAAGCCCCGTTTGATTGTCGAGCATACCGTAGTAAGGAACCGCATTTATCTGAATGTTTTTTCTGACAAGATCAATATTAAGCGGCTTATGTG
>JBDHYT010000002.1:0-27258 GCA_039811485.1 Marinilabiliaceae bacterium
TGAATGATGAATAGGCTTCCCTTGCAAATTCGACCATATTAAGTTGGGAGCATGATATTTTTAATTTGCCGCTCTCCTGTTTTCTTAAATCCAGAAGTTCGTTGATGAGATTGCGCAGTATGATTGCATTCTTTTTAATTTTTGATATGTGCATTACCATTGGCTGACTTAACTCCTGGATGCGGCTCATCATGTCGGTGTGGGCCAGTATTAACGTCAGAGGTGTGCGGAATTCATGCGAAAGATTAGTGAAAAATCTTAGTTTTGACTGGTTAAGTTGCTCTATCTGAAGTTTTTCATTTCTCTCTATCTTTATAGATGCCTGGTAGTTGGCTTTCGATTTGAAGTGCGATATAATCGCATATATAATTACGGCCAGCAGAACAAAATATAGTATAAAAGCATAGAAGGATGCATAAAAAGGTGGTTTTATTATAATCTCAAGTTTTGCTTCAGGGTGAGTTTTACCTGATGTGTTTGTTTCCCTTACTGTAAGAGTATAGTTGCCGGGTAACAGATTGTTGAAATTGAGTGTTTTGCTGTTGGTTTGTATCCATTTGTCATCCAAACCCTTAAGTTGATATTCGTAGTCGTTGTGCAGATATTTTATATAGTTTGATGATGCAAATGTGAGTGTCAGGTTTGACTGTTTATGTGTCAGCTTTATTCTTTTTGTTACTGATATGTCAGAGTTGAGAATACCTGATTCGCTGCCGGGTTCAATTTTTTCGTTGTTAACGGTTAATCTTGAGAAATACAGATTGTAATCAACTGCCGGTTGCTGAAGGTTACTTTCTCTGAAGGTGATTACTCCGTTTAATCCTGCGATAAATATATTGTTCTGATTGTCAATATATAATCCGTTTTCCTCAATCAGGCCGGTCATCGGACTGATATCCTTAAGATAATAGTTGTGAGAGGTGTGTGAAGTGTGATCAAATATTGAAAAGCCTATTGGTGATGTAACCAATAGTTTACCACTTGGCAACGCTAATAAGTTCAGACAGAAGTCGGATATTAAATGGCTGTTTGATGAATTAAAATTGCTGAAATTGTCGGAAGTCTCATTGTATATTGAAATACCGGAACCTTCAGTTGCAAAGATGAGTCTTTGCTGTTGGTCTTCATAAATCTTTGTTACTCTGTGTCTTGGGAATGAGTGGGTGTCGTCCGGTTTGTAGGTGTAATCCTTAAGTGTTGATGAGTTTAGGTCGAGCATAACCAGACCGCTGCCGTATTTCGACATCCAGATGCGGCCTTTTGAATCAGCATAAATGTTTTCTATTGAGCGGCTTATGGTTGATGCGGGTACTTCGTCGATGAATGATTTTACAATCTTCTCACTATCAATGTCAATTGTAGCTATTCCCTTTTGGGTGACAAGTAACAGGAGTCTGTTGTAAACTGCCATTTTATTTACAACATTATCGGGTAATTGCCGGTCGGGTTGTTCGCTGACCGAGAAATATGAGAATCTGCCGTTGTTAATGTTTAATACAGATAAGCCACCTGTATGTGTTCCGATAAATAATTTGTTGGTTTTCTTATCGTAGTAAATAGATTTTATGTTGTTGTGTGATAGCGAATTATTTCCTGCTTTTATTTGCTCTGACTTCCATGTGGTCATGTTTATTTTAAATAATCCCCTTCCCTCTGTGCATATCCAAAGGTTGTTGTTGTCGTCAGCAGTCATGTTGCCTATTATCAGCATCTCGTTTGACAGGCCATAAACACCCTGTGGTGAATAGAATTTAAAGGCCTGACTTAGTGGGTTGTAATAGTTTATTCCACCGAAGTATGTACCAACCCATATAGTTTGCTGGTTGTCCCTGTAGATTGAATATATTGATGAGTGTGACAATGAAGAGATATCAGTATCGGAGTGGCTGAGATATTGTGTGTTTTTATTCTGCTGGTTATATATTATAAGACCATTAAATGTGCCGATAAGTATATTGCCTGATCCGTCCTGATTTATGCATCTTATATCGCTTTGGGTAATCGCAATATGTTCCCATTTATTGTCGCTGCCTTTTCTGAAAAGACCATTGCTTTTTGTACCTGCCCATAATTGGCCGTTTTCTGACTGGAATAGTGCTGTAATATTTTCGTTTTTCAGTTCATTGTCTTTTAGCCGGCCTTTTTCGTCATAAATCAGAAGTCCTGTTGCTGTAGCTGTTATGATATCTCCTGATATTGTTTTAATTAATGTTGTTTTCAGCTGATTTTGTTCTTTCTCAAATTCAACTAATGCACTGGTTTCATTGGTATCGGTATTGATTTCAGTAATTTCTTCGGGAGTCAGTATCAGGACTTTGTTATCATTGCAGATAAAGTCTGTTGTCTGTTTGTTATATAAAATCGTAGATAGACCGGTTTTTATATCTCTGTCGATGAGTATATTGTTGGTCATTAAATAGATGTGGCCGTTTTTGTTTCCGTCGATTTTCCTGATGCTGTTGCTAATTAATGTGTTTGCTGCAGGTGCCAGTGTAACCTGCGATATAGAATTTCCATCATATTTATTTAACCCTTGTCTTGTAGCAAACCATAGTGTTCCTGTTTCATCCTGATAGGTTGAATAAACAGTAGGATGTGACAGGCCGTCTTTTATTCCCAGATGATCAAATGAAATATTCTGAGAAAACAGCTGAGTTGAAATTATTAAGGATGTGAAAAATAGTAAAAATCTCATTGGTCTTATTTTTTCAGGTATGTTATGATGAGTGGTATCATGAACCGGGATTCAATGTTAACCAAAAACATGCTGTTTTACAATTTTTGTTCTTTTTAAGGAAATTAATTTCTCCTCTGAATTAAATTTTGTAACTTAGATAGTTAAAAATTACAAATTTTCCCACTCTTTTTCTCCCGGTTGGTTAAAATAATTGTAAAAATTATCCAAAACAGTGTATAAAAATGTCCATTGATGCATTGTTGAGTTAATTTGTACGATTTGGCTGTATGTAAAATTGTGTTAAAAATAATTTTGAATTCGAAATATAAAGTCCCGGAATTTTATCTGTACTTAATATTCGTTAAGGTTTTTAATACAATAATTGTTATGAGGAAAACGCTTTTATTAATTGTTGGTTGTCTGTGGCTTTGCTCGCTGATGCAGGTCATGGGACAACAGATCTCCGTTACAGGAGTAGTGATGGATGAAGGTAATTTGCCTATTCCCGGCGTTAGTATATTGGTTAAAGGTACTACAACAGGTACTGTAACCGATATTGACGGTAAATTCAATCTCTCTGTTCCAGGAGAGAATTCTGTTCTGGTTTTCAACTTTGTTGGTTTTCAGGGGCAGGAGATCCAGGTTGCAAATAAACGCCACTTTCAGGTGGTTATGAAGGAGGAACTGAAGGAGATTGATGAGGTTGTTGTGGTAGGTTACGGTGTGCAGAAGAAAGTTAATGTTTCTGGTGCCGTATCGTCGGTTGATTTCTCCAATCAGGCTGTTTCCCGTCCTATGACAACCATTTCTTCGGCTCTGGGAGGACTTAGCTCCGGTGTTACTGTGCGTCAGAGTGTTGGTAAGCCTGGTGAGGATGGATCATCAATCCGTATTCGTGGTTTGGGTACTTTGAATGATAACAACCCTTTGGTAATTGTCGATGGGATGGAAGGTTTGCTTGATGCTGTTAACCCCAATGATATCGAATCGATATCAATTCTTAAGGATGCTGCATCCTGTGCCATTTATGGGTCACGTGCTGCCAATGGTGTAATTCTGGTTACTACCAAGCGTGGTTCAAAAGAGCGGACAGTGGTTAATTATAAGGGAAACTTCTCTATAGCCTCTCCAACCAAACTGCTTGAGTTTGTTTCGGACTATCCTACATACATGCGCTTACTAAATGAGAGTGCACGCAATATTGGTAACAGTAATCACTTTTCGGATACCACAATTGATGCCTGGGTTAACGCTAATGCTAATCCTAATGCTTTGAATGCCAATGGTGTGCCCAACTGGGTGGCCTTCCCGAATACCAACTGGTCCAAAGAGATGTATCAGACCAATCTGGTGCAGGAGCATGCCCTCTCTCTAAATGGAGGAGGTGAAAAATCGACTTACCTAATATCTCTTGGATATCTGGATAATCCGGGTTTGGTCGAAAATACCGGTGTTAAACGTTATTCGTTCCGTACCAATCTTGAGACCAATGTTAATAGCTGGTTAACTGTGGGTACCCGTATTTTTGCCTCCCAGCAGGATAAGGAGCTGGGTAACTACGCGTCTATGCTAAACTTCATGCGCCAGAGTACTCCAGGTCTTGTTGGCAAATACCAGGGTCAGTATGGATTTCCTGAAGCCCCCGAAGAGAGTGCTACAGCCAATAACCTATACTCGTTTTTGAATAACCAGGATGGTAACGATCGTTTGTCGCGCGTCAATACCACCATCTACTCAAAAATTGAGTTTTTCAAAGGTTTTTCGTGGGATTTTAACTTCAACTACGTTCGCCGTTTCGATGAGTACAACCGCTACACCAATGGAGATGCCGGTCAGCTTGTGAAATTCAGTAATGGAACAATTATGAAGACCAAAACTGATCCTTCGCAAATGGAGACTTATTACAATACATACGGTAATGAGAACTACACTCTCGAGAATCTGTTGAGATACAATACATCTGTTGGCGATCATGATATCAGCGGTCTGGTTGGTTATAACGAGCAGTACTATTTTGAGTATAATCACAATGGTCAAAAGAAAGGACTTATCGACCAGAGTATTACTACCTTAGGTTCGGCTACCGAGATGCTCTCTATTGGAGGCAGTGCAACCGACTGGGCTTTGCGTTCGGTATTCGGACGTGTGAACTATGCATTTAAATCGCGTTACCTCTTCGAGGCCAACCTACGTTACGACGGTTCCTCACGTTTTGCATCTGAAGCCCGTTGGGGAACATTCCCTTCATTCTCTGCTGCATGGCGTGTATCGGAAGAGGGTTTTATGAAGGATTTCTCTGGTATTCAAAATCTTAAGCTTCGCGCTTCGTGGGGACAGCTTGGTAATAATGCCACTCCCGGCAATTACGATTATCAGGCACTCTATGGTACTGTAAACTACTCATTTGGAGGTATTCAGGTTGCAGGACTTCGTCAGGGTAAGATTGCCAATACCGTACTTGAATGGGAATCAACAACAATGACTAACCTTGGTCTCGAAGTTGGTGTTCTGGACAACAGACTTACAACAGAGTTGGATATCTACAATAAAAATACGACAGGTATCTTAACTACTCCCGATATTTTTATGACTGCCGGATTGGTTAGTGCTCCTACCCGCAATACTGCCGACGTCAACAATAAAGGTCTTGAACTGAGCATGGGCTGGAAAGATAAGATTGGAGATGTACGATATAGTGTGAGCGGTAACTTCTCTTACAATAAAAATGAGGTGACCAAATATAAGGGAGCCCTGAAACGCGGATGGACAACCGATGCAAACGGAAATCCTGTTTTTGAAGAGAATATAGGTGATGTTTCAACCGGAAGTTCAACCAAAATTGTTGAAGGATATAAGATTAACGAGTACTATCTTCTTGATTTATACAAAGGAAACGGTAAGTACTTTAATAGCGATGGAACGGTAAACATAAATGGTGGTCCCACTACCGGAATGATACGTACACAGGAGGATATGGACTGGGTAAATGCCATGATTGCTGCTGGTTATAAGTTTATGCCAAATCAGAAGGTTGCCAAAAACCAAATTTGGTATGGTGACTATATTTATGCAGATACCAATGGCGATAAGATTTATGGTAACTCGTTTGACCGCAGTTTTACAGGTACATCAAGTATGCCGAAATATAACTTTGGTATCAATATGAGTGCTGAGTGGAAAGGATTCGATGTGAGCATGGTATGGTCGGGTATGGCCGGTTTCGATCTTTACTGGAACGAAAGCGGTTATAACAATCCCAATACACGCATTGGTTTCCAAATCGGTAAGATTCTGGCCAACGATCACTACTATTTCAATTCGGACAATCCGAGTGATCCGGCCAACAATATCAATGGTAAGTATCCTCGTATGAAACTGAACGAAAACGATGGTCAAAACGTACAGACAAGTACTGCGTGGCTATACGACGGTTCGTTTATGAAACTTCGTAACCTCACCGTAGGTTATACTCTTCCCCAGAACTGGGCCAATAAGGTGTTTACCCAGAAGGTGAGATTCTACTTCTCGGGTGAGAACCTGCTGACATTCACCTCATTCCCGGGATTAGATCCTGAAATGGGAGCCAATACCAATTATCCGATTATGCGTCAAGTGTCATTTGGTGCCAATATTACTTTCTAAAAACGATTTGGAATATGAAACGATTCAATAAAATATTAACAGCATTTGCTGCAGCCACGCTTCTTTTTACCGGCTGCCAAAGCGACCTGCTCGACACTATTCCTTACGGTTCGGTGGGATCGGGAAATATGTGGAATAGCGAAAACCTTGCAGATAAGGGAGTTAATGGAGTGTATCAGACATTGCGATATAGCTACGTCGGTCTCGACCGTTATCAGTTCGACTATGCAGGTTCGGTTTCGATGTGGCGCGACCAGGGGTCACTTACTGCCGGAAATATCACAACCGGTGATGGTTTGTTTGCTGACTATTGGAAACAACATTACGAAGGTATTCACCGTGCCAACGATGCAATTAAAAACCTTGCAGGAAAGGCACCGCTATCAGCCGAAAAACGCGGACGCCTCCTTGCCGAAGTTAAGTTTCTGAGAGCGTACTTCTACTTTAACCTTAATATTGTAATGAAAGGTGTGCCGGTTTATTTGGAGCCTGTGAATGTGGAAGAGATGAACAAAGGGCGTGAGACTGAGGCACGTGTGTGGGAAGTTATCATAAGCGACCTTACCGACTGTATCAATGAACCTAACCTGCCGGCATATTATGCCAAAGGAAATGCCAACGTAGGCCGTGCTACCAAAGCCGCAGCATACTCGCTTCGTGGTAAGTCGTATCTCTATATGAAACAGTATGATAAAGCTGAGGCCGACTTCAAAAAAGTGGGCGAATTGGGTGTGACTCTTTATCAGGGCGATTACAAGATGCTGTTTAAAGAAGCCAATGAGCAGGTTCCGGAGATGATATTTTCTGTTCAGAATATGGGTCTTAGCGGCCTTGGCTCTGAAATACAGCTCAGACTTGGAACACGTATAGCTTTCGGCTCAAACTGGAATACCTATTTTCCTCATCCTGATTATGTTGAGTCGTTTGAGAATCTTGATGGTTCAAAATTTGATTGGGATTTCTATCTGCCTGGTTACTCAACAATGACGCCCAAGCAGCGTGCCGTATTCTTCCTTCGCGACGGACTGACCGAGGCCGAGAAAACCTCAATGACCAATAAAGGTGCAGATATGACCAAATATCTTGACAATGGTAATGAAGCCCGTATCAAAGCTGCATTCGATAATCGTGACCCGCGTCTTAAAACTGTTGTAATAACCCCATACTCAACATTTAAAGGTGCTGTGGGTCCTAATGAATACACCTATTCACTTCGTTGGCCGTATCGTGGATTCGACGAGAGGGCTCCGTTCGACATCCGTACCGATACCAACAGTAAGTTTTATTATTTGTGGCGTAAATGGGTTGCTGAAGGAGCCTCTGAAACACCAAACCGCTCCTACTGTCCTACCGATATGCCGGTAATCAGATATGCCGATGTACTGCTTATGATGGCCGAGGCAATCAACGAGCAAGGCAGCCGTCTTCAGGAATCGGTTGATGCAGTGAATCTTGTGCGGAAGCGAGTGGGAATGCCCGAATTGCAAACCACTGATGCTTCGTTGCCTACCTATGTGAAAGACCAGGCAAATCTTCGTGACAGAATCAGAAACGAGCGTCGTTGGGAGTTGCCTCTCGAAGGTGTCAACCTCTTTGATGAGATGCGCTGGGGAACATGGAAGGCTGTTAAATTCTATGAGGGCAACGGATTGAAACAGGCGTGGGGCGAACTTGAATATCCCTATACCTGGCTTGGCGACCACCTCTACAACTGGGCCATACCTCGCAAAGAGATTGAAATGAACCGTAATCTTGTTCAAAATCCACAATGGATTAACTAATATGTAAACGTAAGAATTAGTTGTGTTATATCTGACCCATAACAGATTGAATGCCTTGTTTGTAGGCGTAGGTCTGTTGTGGGTCAGACTTTTAATTTTTTTGTGATGTCAATGAGAAAAATTTCTTCCTTACTCCTTCTTTTTTTTATTTCTATCAATAGCTTCGCCTACGTTGAGCGTAACCTGATGCAAAATCGCTGGACTATTGATGATGTGAAAATCGCAATTGTGCCCGACCGCAAATGGGTGCCCTATCCTGACTATTCCGACCGTGATGGATGGGATAAACTGACAGGTACAATGAAGGATATTATCCTTAAGGATGGCGAAAAGGCAAAGGCACAGCAATGGAATCTGGTTCTTGCCACCGACTATATGGAGTTTGAACGTACCGGTGCACGCACTGTTATGGAACAGCCCTATCATGCCAATGTTAATAAACTTAGTTCGCTTATGATGGCCGAGCTGGCTGAAGGTAAAGGCCGTTTTATCGATGATATTATCAACGGAGTGTGGCTGTTTTGCGATATGAAGGGCTGGGCATCACCTGCCCACCTCAATGGCTCGCAGCCTTCAAGACGTGCATTGCCCGACGACTCCGGCATTCTTATTGATCTTGTCTCTGGCGATCTTAGTGCGCTGCTGTCGTGGTGCCACTATTTCTTTAAAGATGAGATGGATAAGGTGAATCCCTATTTCTCGCACCGTCTGAAGAATGAACTTAAAATCCGCACCATGGATCCGTATATGGAGAATGATAACTACTGGTGGCAGGCATTCAATCTGAAACCGGGAGGTCTGGTTAATAACTGGAATCCATGGTGTAACTCTAATGTGTTGATTACCTTTTTGTTGATGGAGGATAATCAAGCAAGGCTTGCCGAAGCAGTTTACCGCTCGATGTTATCGGTAGATAAGTTTTTAAACTATAATAATAGTGACGGAGCCTGCGAAGAGGGACCTTCGTACTGGGGACATGCTGCCGGTAAACTGTACGATTTTCTTCAGGTGTTGAGTTATGCTACCAATGGAAAAATCAATATGTTTGATAATTCCATGGTGAAAAATATGGGTGAGTATATTGTAAACTCCTATATCGGTGATGGATGGGTGGTGAACTTTGCCGATGCTTCAGCCAAAGGTGACGGACTTTCGGGACTTATCTATCGTTATGGCTCTGCTGTGGGCAGCCAGCCTATGCAACAGTTTGCATCCTATCTCCTGAAATCAGGAAGTAAGGAGAAATATTTCTACTCAGGACGGGATCTGTTCCGTACTCTTGAAAACATCAGGGTTTATCCTCAGGTTGAGGCTGCATCATCAGTAATTAAGCATAATCAGACATGCTGGTATCCCGAGACTGAGTTCTGCTATATGCGAAGCAACGACGGTTGGTTCTTTGGTGCCAAGGGCGGTTATAACGATGAGAGCCATAACCATAATGATGTGGGATCTTTCATCCTGTTTCATAATAATAAGCCTGTTTTTGTTGATGCCGGTGTGGGAACCTATACCCGGAAAACCTTCAGCAGTGAGAGATATACAATCTGGACAATGCAGTGTAATTATCATAACTTGCCAATAATCAATGGGGTGCCTCAGAGTTATGGTAAGAAATTCC
This sequence comes from Marinilabiliaceae bacterium, assembly GCA_039811485.1. GTDB lineage: Bacteria > Bacteroidota > Bacteroidia > Bacteroidales > Marinilabiliaceae > JAGPIS01. Next base: position 9,722 of record JBDHYT010000002.1, read on the forward strand.
GCTCGGCTGATGCTGCGTTTAACAAAGGCAAACGGACTTTTTCGCTTGATATCTCAAATGCTTATGCTGAAAACGCCGGTGTGAAGCTGTGGAATCGCTCTTACACCCTGAAACAGAAAGGCGGATTGGTTATTGTTGATAAATTCACAATCAATTCGGCATCATCAGCTAATGTTGTTAACTTTTTGACATGTTTAGTACCTGATGTTTCGGTTAAAGGTATTGTTACGGTTGATACCGGCGACAAAAAGGTGAATATGAAATATGACAGTATTCGTTTTGATGTTTCAGTTGATAAAATAGATCTTGATGATACCCGACTATCAAATGTATGGGGGTCAGCTTTGTATCGTATCTCTCTGACTGCAAAACAGATTGCTGATTCAGGTGAATATAGGTTTGTAATAGAATAAGAACACGGATTACCGGAAAAATTTATAACAATGAAAACTATCTTTTTACTTGTCGCACTGGTCATTTCGTTTGGCGTTGTAGCACAGCAGCCTGCAGGAACCATTGCAGACAAGATTGATTTTTCGAAGATTGAAACTCTGAAAAAATTCAATGCAAATGCAACTGATAAGGATATTGCAGCCGCATTATTAAAGCATTACAGACAAAAATCAAATATCTATATCTCTGTTGATAAGGGTGATATGGCTTATCTGAAGTCAAATTTTGCCGACGGTATTTCAGAGACAATGAAGGTTGCCGATGAGGTGAGCCGTAATTATTTCCTGTTCCGCTATGAGTGGGATATGGAGAAGACCAGCAAGCCTTATCAGTTTAAAAAGGCTATTGACTGGCGAGTAATACCGTTCGGTGATCCTGAGTGGGCCTATATGCTCAACCGCCACCGTTACTGGATGGATCTGGGCAAGGCCTACTATTTTACAGGTAAGGAAAAATATGCACAAACCTGGGTTAAGCAGGTTGAGAGTTGGATAAAGAACAACCGTATTGATGATAAATCAATCCGTGGCCTGACATGGCGCAGGATTGAGGCCGGTATTCGCTGTGAAAACTGGATTAAAAGCTGGGAACTGATGAAAAACTCGAAAGCTGTAACTCCTGAATTTACTGTTATGTTCCTTAAATCGCTTTATGAGCATGCACAGTACATTAAAAGCAGTTACAGCGATTTTTCAAAAACCAGCAACTGGGGAATTCTTGAATATCATGGCTTAGTGAATGTAGCTGCATTTATAAGTGAGTTTAAGGAATCGTCGGCATGGATGGATGATGCACTGACAAAACTTGCATTATGTGCCGATGTGCAAATGTTGCCCGACGGTACTCAGTGGGAACAGTCGCCAATGTATCATAATGAGGTATTTCATTGCCTGATGAATGTGGTTTATCTTGGAAACAAACATGGATTTAAAGTTCCTGAAATAATTAAGGACAAGGTATTTCAGATGGCTCATGTTAATGTGCAGTGGCAGAAACCAAATTATAATCAGCCTTTGATTGGCGACAGCGATGACAGTGATTTGCGCGGATTGCTAACCCTTGCTGTTTCACTTTATGGTGATGAGGTTATTAAATCGAGGGCCAACTGTAAGGTTGATTATGAGAACTATTTTGTGTTAGGAGCTAAAGGAGCTGAGAAGTATGATAAGATAAAATCCGTTCTTCCTGAATATATGTCTGTTTATCAGCAATCTTCGGGCGATGTGTTTATGCGGAACTCATGGGATGAAGATGCCAATTATCTCCATTTCCATGTTAAACGTATAGGTGATGGTCATGCTCATGATGATTTGCTGCATATCTCGCTGTTTGGTAACGGTCGGGATTATCTTGTTGATGGTGGTAGATATACATATACCGAAAGCAAGGAGCGTAAGCTGTTGAAGAGTAGTGAGTCGCATAATGGTATTGCAGTTGATGACCAGCCAAACAGTATTTACTCAAATACATGGGGTAACAGCTTTAATGCGAAAGGCGTTGATGTGACTGTTAAGTTTACTCCAAAATTTGATTATGCGCAATCTACCAATATCGGTTACCACCGTTTGAGCGATCCTGTTACTGCCACCCGCCGGATTGTATATATCAAACCTGGTTTATGGCTGGTGTTCGATAATTTTGTGGCTAAGCAGGAGCATAAATATTCGTTGCAGTTTGGTTTTGCCGATAAAATTGTGACTTCAGCCGATAATAAGATTATGACTACCTATGCTGAAAATAATCTTGTTATAGAGAGTGTTAAGCCTGTTGATATTGCACTTAAAGATGCAGTCTGGTCACCTGAGTATAACACAATGACCGAGAATAAGCGTGCAGAAATTTCGGTGAAAGCAAAAGGCAGCCATTCATTTATTACTGCTCTTTATTTTGATAATCAATCAAAAGTGACCCTTCAACCCGTTGAGGTTACAAGCCGTGGTGATGGCAAACTGGGAGTGCATATTGCCGAGGCTGTTGAGGTTAACTACAATGGTAAAGAGTATGTTGTGATGGTGGTGAATAATCCCCAGTCGGCTGTAAATCCATTTTACAAAGTGAAAGGTGAGCTTGTTACCGGTGATGTGGTTGTTCTTGAAAAATCTGAATCCGGCTATCTGAAATATGTGATGGCTGAATGATATTAATGTAATTCAACTGAGGCAGATCCGTTTATTAAATGGGTCTGCTTCTGTTTTATGTATGTCTTATGCTTCTTTTTTTATGTTGTAATGTATTGATTGGTTGATAAATGTAAAAAATATTAAAAATTTTTTGACTCAAAATGTTTTTTGGATTACAAAATTATATATCTTTAACACATAAAGCTAACGCGCCTTTCCCTTAATTCAGATAAATCCAGATGAGAAAAGAGGCTTCAACCCAGGTTGAGCCTCTTTCTTAATTTTAAGTTTTTTGTTATTATACTATGATGAAGAATAGTTTTGAGCCATTTTTTTTGAAATATTATCCGTTTGTTAAGTCCTTTGCACTTAAGCTGTTAAAGTCGGAGGAAGAGGCTGAGGATGTTGCTCAGGATATTTTTTTAAAGTTATATGAAAATCCTGAATACTGGCTTGATAGGCAAATAAATGAATACTATCTCTTCACCATGACAAAGAATCATGTCTTCAATATTTTGAAACGGCGTGCAGTATTTAATAAATTTATAAATTCGAATGATTCATCTATTTCTGCTATTGAAGAAAATACACCAGAAGGATATGTTGTTGCACAAGATATTTCTAAGTTTTTAAATGATGTAATTGAAAAAATGCCTGAACAGCGGAGGTGTGTTTTCAAGCTTAATAAGCTAGAGAAGATGAGTGTTGCTGACATTGCAGATAAAATGAATTTGTCAAAGCGGACTATCGAGCGGCATATTTATTTGGCAGTAAAGGAGTTAAAAAAAGTTTTTATTTTTTCAATAATTACGTTGAGTATTTAGGTTGTTTCGATTGTATTATACAAAGTTATGGTTGTATAATACTTTGGAATGAAAAATTGTCATATAAAATTATTTCGTAGCTTTTTTAAGAACAGCTCTTCAGCAAATATTTGTGGAGAATCGAATACTAATGATAATAGTGGTGCTTCTTCCGATAATAATGATGCTTTATTGTTTGAGTTGTGGAATAACCCGTCAGGAATAACCGTGTTTGACTCACAAGAAGCATATATTTCTTTCGCTTCCCGCCTGGGGAAAAATGAGTATTCAAAGCAGCTTAGATTGCGGGTTCTTAAAACTGCAGTTGCTGCTCTCTTTATATTTTCGTTATCTATTCCCTTTGCTTACTTCTATTTTAATAATACCGATAAAGTTGAGGAAATAAATTATTTGGAATATTATTCTGAAAATGGGATAGTTAAAGAGATCATACTGCCCGATAGTAGCCGTGTTACACTTAATTCCGGGTCAGTTTTAATCATTTCTTCCCTTTATGGTAAAACCAGTAGAGATATTTATCTGTCTGGTGAAGGAACTTTTAAAGTTAGACCAAATAGGGCTGTTCCATTTATTGTTACAACAAAAACAACTGTAACAAAAGCTCTTGGTACAGAATTTAATGTTTCTGCCTATCCTGATTGTCGTTTGACCAGTTCAACCCTAATTTCAGGTAGTGTGGTTGTTTCCAATAGGAGTAGCCAGCCTAATTCTATCGTCTTAAGGCCGGGTCAGCAATATGTTTTTGATAATACTTCCACAGAGTCTTATGTTGGTAATGTCAGTGTCGAAGAAGTAACCGACTGGATTAACGGAAATCTGGTTTTTAGATCCCAAACGATAAGAGAGATTCTAAGTGTCTTAGAACGAAATTATAAGATCTCCTTTTATTTCGATCCTAATTGGAGTAATGATGATGTTTTTAATTTTCGTTTTCGAAAAGAGATGGGGATTGATTCCATACTTTCTATTATAAAAGAAGTTTCCGCCTCCTTTGATTATAGAGTAAGTGCAGAAGGCGTCTGTTTGATTTTTCCTTTAGAGTAGGCTGTTTAATTATTTGTTAAATATTATTTATATGAGTTGATTTATTATTGTTTAATTAAACTTAAATTTATGATGAATTTCTTTTTTAGGCGAAACATTAGTCGATTGCTATTGATTTGCTTCTTGTGCGTAACAGTGGGTTCTGTTCATGCGCTTGGTCGGGAAGGTAAAGTTACCTTTAGTCGAACAAATTTATCCTTAAAAGAGGTTTTTCTTGAAATAGAAAAACAGACAGGTTTTTCTGTTGGTTACAACTTAACCAAGTTGTCTGATGTGCGTATGGTTGAGTTACCACAATCAAGTATGCAGTTAAGAGAGCTTCTTGATGTAATTTTGAATCGTACGGGCTATGGTTACCGAATTGAAAACGATCAAATACTTATTGTTAAGGATACAGAAGTTCAACAGCCGGATAATGTTATTTTGAAAGGTAAGGTTGCCGATGATAACGGAAACCCCCTTGTTGGAGTTTCAATTATTATAAAAGGAACATCAATAGGAACAGTTACCAATATCGATGGAAATTTTGAAATTCAATCTATTCGTGGTGGCTCTATCGAAATATCGTATATAGGTTTTATATCGCAGACAATAGTCAATAACGGCGACTTTGTTAATGTTGTTTTGAAACAAGATAATCAAAGGCTTGATGAAGTTGTCATTGTCGGTTATGGTGTTACTTCGATGCGAAAAACAACTGCTGCAATTTCGAATGTAAAAGCCGAAGATATCGCAAAAGTCCCGGTGCCAAACATTACCCAGAGCCTTGCAGGTAGAGCACCCGGTTTAATTGTTACACAATCCGGCGGAGGAGTTAACTCCAAAGCTGCTATTTCAATACGAGGAGGAGGTACACCTTTGTATGTAATTGATAATGTTATTTGTGAAGATCATGATTTTCAAAACCTTAATCCAGAGGATATAGATCAGATGTCTGTTCTGAAAGATGCATCTGCCACAGCTATTTATGGTGCAAGAGCTGCCAACGGTATCGTGATGGTTAAAACTAAATCAGGAAGTTCCGGAAAGATTAACGTTGATTATAGTGTTAATTTAAGTTTAAGTGAACCAGCTGAACTGGCCAAGAAAGTTGATTCGTACACTGCTGCTTATTATGTGAATAGAGGTTTGGAATATGATGGGCGTGCTCCCCAGTATTCAGCAAATGATTTGGAACTATATAAAAATGGTTCGGATCCATACGGACATCCTAATACAGATTGGCAAAAAGTAACAATGCGCTCTTTTGCTCCCGAAAGAAGGCATAACCTAGCTATTTCTGGTGGAACCGAAACAATGAAGATATACAGTGCATTCGGGTACTACGATCAGGAGTCTATTTATAAGACTAATGCAAACAATATGCAGAGGTATAATTTCAGAACTAATCTTGAAGCTGATATAAAATCAATAGGTCTGAAGGTTTTCTCGGGTGTTGATGCATATATGGTTGATACTAAGGAGCCTGCTACATCAAGTGGACGTGGGTATTACTATGTCTGGTCGCATATTCAAAACAAGCGGCCTATGGAGGCTGCGTATAATCCTTTCGGACAAATCTATAGTGGTACAACTGATAATCCGCTGCTTGATATTAGTAAAGATGGCGGTTATTATGAGGCAAATGAAACTTCGGTACGAGGTAATATAGGTGGAGAATGGAGTGTTCCGTGGGTAGATGGTTTGAAAATTAAAGCTATTGGCAGTTATACTATTGCTAATGATAGGTATAAGAGCTGGAATAAAAATGCACCCTCGTACGATTGGGATGGAAAGCCTGCAACACCAGGGAAACCAAATTTGTCAAAAACAGCTAATTTTCACAGAAACTTCAATACACAGTTATTAGCCGATTATACTCGCTCGTTTGAAGTCCATACCTTTGGAGCTACCTTTGGAGTTGAATCTAGCGGAAGTGATTACGATAATCTGTATGCATCAAGAAGAAACTATGTTTTAGATGTCGATCAGATGGGTGCAGGCCCGGTAGAAACAGCAGAAAACTCTTCAAGTGAAGGTGTAAGTTATAGGAGAGCAGCACTTATCGGACGTGCTAAATATGATTATGCATCGCGGTATCTGGTTGAGGCAAATTTTCGACATGATGGTAGTGATTATTTTCCTAAAGATAATCGTTGGGGTACATTCTTCTCGGGTTCTTTAGCTTGGGCAGTCTCTGAGGAGGCATTCTGGAAGGATTTGGGAGTAGATAAAGTTTTTGATCAGTTTAAGATTCGTACTTCGTACGGTGAGATTGGTCAGGATGGTATTGATAGATACTCTTATCTTACATCCTATTCCTTGAGTCAAAGAGGAGCTTTCCTTGGCGGACAATGGGTTCCTGGATTTAGCGAAGGAGGATTGGTAAGTCCCGACATTACCTGGTACACTACCAAAGACTTTAATATCGGACTTGATTTTGCATCACTTAATAGTCGTCTTTCAGGTTCTGTAGATTATTTTGCCAAAATAACAACAGGTTACTTAGCATCTCCTTCTAATGTTGGATATACTGCACCACTGGGGAAAAATCTGCCTTTTGTGAAAACAAATGGTGAAAGCATCAGACGTGGTTTTGAGTTTGTTCTTCAATGGAAAGATAGAATTGGCGATTTACAGTACGGTGTTTCAGGAAATATGACTCTGTTTGATGATAGATGGAATATCAATCCCTATGAGTCGGAGGTCAATTTAAAGGATCCTTATAGAAGAACAACACAAGTAGGAGCCTATACAGGTATATATTATAAGTCGCTCGGATACTACAAAAATTACGAGGACATTTTGAACTCCCCCAAAAGGAATGGCTCGTCGAATCTAATGGCTGGAGACTTAAAATATTATGATTTTAACGGTGACGGCAAAATTGATGGCGAAGATCAAACGCGTCGCGGAGTAGGTGCAAAACCAAGAGCTAATTATGGTGTTGCAGTAGATTTAAGTTATAAAGGTATATTTATGAATATGCTGTGGCAGGGTGCTACTAATTATAATTTATATGTTGATGCTATATTGCAGGGAGGTAATAGTAATTACCTGCCAGTGATATACGATTTCCAAACAGACATTTGGTCGCCAGAAAATACTAATGCGCTTTATCCAAGGCAGCATGCGTCAGCTGGTTATAATGGAAATAATAATTTTGTAGGCAGTGATTTTTGGCTGGTTGATGCATATTATCTTCGACTCAAAAACATGTCGGTTGGATATGATTTGAAATATAAGTTAATTAAAGAACTTGGCTGGATATCTAAATGTAATATCTCATTCTCTGGTTATAACTTGTTGACCTTTAGTCCTGCCAAGAAGTATGGATTTGATCCTGAAGCAGGTGTTGGGTCTGGTTATTCCTACCCAATATCTAGGGTTTATACAGTTAGTTTGAATCTTGGTTTTTAACTTTAATGAGTTGATATATGAAAAACTTTAAATATTTAGCACTCGCTTTTTCTGTAGGTGCACTGATAATGCAGGGGTGTAACGATTTTTTAGATACCACGCCCACCGAGATATACGATGATAATGTAGTATGGTCTAGCCAGGGTACTGTTGATGCATTTGTTGTTAATAATTACGCATCGGTTTTTGCTCCCTATCTGGATTTTTCAACCTGGGATAAGAATTTTTCCAATTCAATGATTACTGCCCGCTCTTCGTGTCCTGGTGAGGCAAGGGGATTGATGGAGAATTCGTATGATTGGGGATTAAACGGGCGATTTGGTCTGATAAGAAACTGTAATCTTATTATTGAAAAAGTTGCGCAATCCTCTGTTTTAGATGATTCTTACAAAAAACGCTATACTGCTGAAGCGAAAATGATGCGTGCAATGATTTATTACGATTTAGCACGTAAGGGTGGTAAGTTTATGTGGGTTGATAAGGTTCTTAATACCAAGGATGATTTTAATATTCCATTGACAAAGAGTATTGTGGAAAGTTATAAATATGTTCTGAAGGATTTAAGAGAGGCAATTCCAAATTTATCTTCAAATTATGTTGCTGGCCGTTTGAATAGGAATGCTGGTTACGCACTGCTTTCTGAGATATGCTTAACAGCTGCTGCTTATACAAATAATGATGCTTCTCTGCACGTCACATCAGGGAAAGATCTGTATCAAGAGGCAGTTGAAGCAGTCGATGCTATCTCCGGCGTTTCGCTTGATCCAAATTACGAAAGCATCTTTAATCAGAATGGTGCATATTCTTCACCTGAAATTATTCTATCCAGATACTGGAGTAAGGATAATACAGAAATGCAGAGTACCGATATGATTAGTTTGCTTCCCAATTTGTTAAATAGTAAACTGGAAAATACCAATTGTGGTCCCTTGTTTAAGAAAAGTGATATTTTTGAATGTTGGCTTGAGTATTCTCCTAGTCAAAATATCGTTGATGCATATTTAGTAGTAGATCAGCAAACCGGAAAAGCTGTAAAATGGAATGAATCGACGCAATTCATTGATAATACAAAGAAAATATCTAAGGCCGAAGCAATATCCTTAATTAAATATAAGGATGCAGCAGAATTGACCGAACAAGTATTAGCTTACCAGGTGGTAACTCCAGGTCTGAATATTTCTGATTTGATGTATAAATTCAGGGATAAAAGGTTTGATGCCTCAATTATCCATGACGGATCTGTTTTCTTTGGCGAAAATGTTACTTGTAATAATTATGGTAATATGAGTCGTTGGGCAACAACTAACTATGGGGCCGATCACGTGCCATTAACTAATTACAGCACAAGAAAGTATATTTATACCGACATGTCGCCAAGGCCATTTTACAATGTCTCATCCAACTACCACAAGATTTTGTTTAGATATGGCCGCGTACTACTCAATAAAGCCGAGGCTCTTTTGATGCAGAAAAAAGTAACTCAAGCTGTTGAAGTTATGAATCAGACCCGTACTATTCACGGTGGCCTTCCTGCATCATCTGCCTCTTCATTATCGGACGCATGGAACGACTACAAAATTGAAAGAAGAGCCGAACTTTTCTATGAAGGAGATTTTTACTTCAGCCTTCTTCGTTGGGGAAAATACGGATATGAGGCAAATGACGGAAAAGCACCGGGTAGTACCATCGAGGAACTGAATCGGCCTGCAACTTTCATTGAGATTAATGCCGACCGTTCAGCCGCATATGTTGGAAATGTTCAAATGCAGAATGATCAACGCAGATTTGATGTGAGATCTTATCTCTTCCCAATCACCAAGTCTATTATTCAAGCTAATTCAGCCATATCTGATTCTGACCAGAATCCGGGTTGGGAGTGATTTTCTTTGGTTTATTATTTAATTTAAATGAAATAAAGTATGAAATCGATATTATTCAGAGTGTTCTCTTTTATGATTCTTGCTTCTCTTTTTGTAGGTTGTAGCTGGGAGGAATTGCCTAGCTATGAAGAAGCTGATATTAGTGGAGTACAGTTTTATTATCGTTGGCCCAGCGATAGTAAGGATCCAATAACTAATGAACCTGTTGTTAAAGAACAGCGCCTTGATGTGAGTAGTACTATAAATCAAGGTAGCGGTGTTATTGAAGCCCGTATTACCGTTCCAAACGCTGTTGGAGCCTTTACTGCCGGTGTACGAAGTGAGGTTAGTGCTAATAAACTATGGGGACAGGTTTCTGTTTCCAAGGCTGCCAGAATAACTCCTATTGAAGGAAGTTCTGCTCTTGGAACTCCGGATGATTGGTCGAAAGAACGGAAATTTAAAGTTGTTTCAGCCAGCGGAAAGTCCAAAGTGTGGACAATTAAGGTGGTAGAATTTAAAAAATAGTCCTATATAGATTTTATTAAGAGAGTCTGTCTCAGTGTGGGACAGGCTCTCTTTTTATTCCATAATATTTGTTGGCACCCCTCAATTATAACTCTGATTTCCAGACAAGGTTTTGCCGGTGATTTCGATTGTTCCGCTGCCGGTTGTCAGGCTTTTTTTACCTGTAACTCCTTTTGCTTTTAGCGAGCCAGACGTCGATGCAAGATTAAATCTCAGCTGCCCGGCAGAGTTGCTGATGGTTATATTTACATCACCGCTGGTAGTGATAAACGATGAGTTGGATGTCAGCGTAACTTCCGTGCCGCTCACTCCTCCGCTTATGGTTTTTGTGCTTATAACTCCCGAAACTTTATGTAGGTTTATGTTGCCCGATGTTGTTGCAGCACTCAGATTCCCGTTGGTGTTGCTTGTTGATATTTCGCCGCTTACACTTCTGAGAGTCATGTTGTTGCCTGCGCCGTCTATTTTTATGTCGCCCGATGTTGTTGCAACGTCACTGCTGCCGGCTATATTTCGGATGTCCATGTCGCCCGATACAGATTTTGAGTTCAGGTCGCCACTGATGTTGGTTATTTTATGGTCGCCCGATGTGGACTTTGCAATCAGATTGCCTTTTACTCCGGAAACTGTAATATCGCCCGATACTGTTTTGATTTCTGCCGGGGATCCTATCGAGCTGAGCGTAATATCGCCCGACACCGCAGCAAAATTCATCTTTCCTTTATTGATGTTATTGGCTATGATGTCTCCACTCACCGATTTGATACTCAGTGAAATGTTCTCCGGGACTGAGAATGCGAAACTTCCCTTGCATTTACCTGTGTAGGATTTAGGACCCTCGAGATGTACTTTAAGAGTGCTGCCATTTTGCTCGCAAACTATCTTTATCCCCTTTTCGTAATAGACTTCGCCCTTGAAGTGTGTGTCGTGACCTGTGCCTTGATTGATTGTTACATCGCAAAATACCGACTCTGCCTCAATCGATGTGATGTTGTTGAATGTTTTGTCAACTTTGTCCTGCAGTGGCTGTGCAATAATGGTGGCAGAGATAGTAACCAGCACCAATAATGATAATAATTTCTTCATTTCTGTCGATTTGTTAATTAATGATTTATGGTGTGACGATTATCATTATTAAAAAGTTACAGGTTGTCTTTCCTGATTTTTCAGCATTATAAAAAAAATCCCGAAGAACAGGGCTATTTTGCCTTATTCTTCGGGATGATATTTTATTGTTTCTGCAGATTATATCAGCTCGTCCGCCAGTTTTTTAAGATCGACTCCCGAGAAGTTTCCCGAAGTCATAATCAGCAGATTGCTGTTCTCCCATTCCGATGATTTCAGCCTCTCAACCAGTTCCGTTGGACTGGTGTAAACAGTTAAGTTGCTTTGGTTGAATGCTTTTTCTACATCTTTTTTGTCGAATAGCGGCAGTTTTTTATGTGCTACCACTTCAGGACTGAAAAATACTATTGCCTCATCAGCCTCAGCCATTGTGCCTTCGTATTGAGGAAGGAAATTTTTGTTGAGGCTGCTGAAAGTGTGCAACTCCGTGCATGCCACTAATTTACGGTCTGGAAACTGTTTTTTGACAGCCGATGTAGTTGCCTTTAATTTCGATGGTGAATGTGCAAAATCAAGGAATATTGTTGATGACTCGTTGCTATTGAGCACCTGGAGCCTTTTGGCTGCGCCTGCAAATGATGTAATTGTCTCCAGAAACTCATTATTGGCTATACCTATGCTCTCGCACACATGCATTGCTCCTTCTATATTCTGCAGGTTATGATCGCCAAATACTTTCAGCCTGTACTCCTTGTTGTTGTGCTCTACTATTGTGGTTCCGTTTTCGTTTCTCTGTTTAAGACCGTGATAAGGTATCGTGCTGATATTACTACTTTTCGATGCAATATTCCTGAGGTTTTCGTCACCATCAAAATAAATCAGTTTGCCGTTTGGCTCAATGCTTTGTGCAAAGAGTTCGAACTGCTCAATATAACCTTCCCAGGTTGGAAAAACATTGATGTGATCCCATGCAATACCCGAGAGCAGTGCAACGTGTGGTTTGTACCACAGGAATTTAGGGCGCATATCGATGGGAGACGACAGGTATTCGTCGCCTTCAAATACTGCTATTGGTGCACTCTCCGACAGGCGTACCATTGTGTCGAATCCTTCGAGCTGTGCTCCAACCATATAATCGAAGTCTTTGCCTAACGTTTTGAGTACGTGCATTATCATCGATGTGATTGTGGTCTTGCCATGACTTCCGCCCACAACTATCCTGGTTTTATTTTTGGTCTGTTCATACAGATATTCCGGATATGAGTAAACCTTAAGCCCCAGCTCCTGTGCCCTTATAAGCTCCGGATTATCCTGTCGGGCATGCATCCCGAGTATTATTGCATCGGGTTTCCGGTCGATAATTGCAGGATTCCAGCCTATGGTTTCAGGCAGTAATCCATGTTTTTGCAACCTTGATTTCGACGGCTCAAAAATCTCATCATCCGAACCTGTAACCTCAAATCCTTTCTCGTGAAGTGCGATGGCAAGGTTGTGCATTGCACTGCCACCAATTGCTATAAAATGAACACGCATAGAGCTTCTGTTTTTCTTGTTTCTGATACTCAAAAATAGCTGTAAATAACTATTTATTGATGCAATATTGGGTAAAATAGTTAAAAAAGCAATTCTTAAAATTGTACCGTGAAATAGAAATGATTAAGTTTGGTAGAATTTATTAATTTAACCTTTTAATCAAATTATCTATGAAAAAATTATCTCTTTTTATCCTGCTCCTGTTACCATCGTTGCTGATGGCCCAGAAGGGGCTTTTATGGAAAATATCGGGCAATGGCCTTGATAAGTCATCTTATCTCTTTGGTACAATGCACATTATCTGTAATGATGACTATTTTGAGCCGGCAGGTTTTCAGCAATCATTAAAGGCAAGTGAAGCATTGTGTCTGGAGATTGATATTACAAGTCCTGATATGGCTGTGAAGATGCAAAAAGCAATGATCGACCCGCAGATGCGTAACTTTAAAGATGAGCTTGACCCGAAGGCAGTTGCCGGTATCGACAGCCTGATGCATAAATATATGATGGCAGGAATCGATAAACTGGGAATTCTTAAACCATGGGCTGTGGCTACCACATTTTCGGTTTTGACCATGTTCGATTGTGGTGCTCAAAGGCAGTATGAAACCGAACTTGCGATGTATGCCCGTCAGGATGAGAAACCAATCCTGGCTCTCGAAACTGTGGATTTTCAGATTGAAATGTTCGATAACTGGGAGCGTGCCGACCAGATACGTATGGTTAACGAGATTGTTCTTAACAAGGGCGAACAGAATGATGTTTTCCGGCGTCTTTTGGGCAGTTATGTAATGCAGGATTTGGACGCACTCTATAACATCTCTAAAGAACAGTCAGAATATGTGAAGTATTATAAGAAGATGCTTGACGACAGAAATATAAGTTGGATTCCCTTAATGGTGGAGATGATGAACCAGAAAAGTGTTTTCTTTGCAGTTGGTGCTTCCCATTTGGGTGGCGAAAATGGTGTTGTGTCTCTTCTTCGCAAGGCTGGCTACAAAGTGGAACGCGTTGAGGAGTGAGTCGCTTTAAATTATTAAATTTTAAATTGTTATGAAATTTTCTCAAAACGGATGGATTGTATTTGCCGTTGCTGTTGTTTTGGCTCTGCTGGTACGGTTTACTTTGACAGGAACTGGTCAGATAGTTGGGGCTGTGGCTATTCTGGGGCTGGCAGGACTTATCTATAAATTGACGGTATTGGTTGATGAGTTCAGGTTGAAAATCGCTATGGGAGTGGGTATCATTGGTGAGGAATTTGCCATTTCCGAGATAGAGGCATGCCGTGTTTACGATGGCACCATAGGTTTTGGCTTCCGTCGCACTAACAGGCATGTTATCTATAACATCGCATCAAAGCGGGCAGTAGAAGTTGTGGTTAAAGGAAAAGTGCGGACTGTGTTGATAGGTTGCGATAATCCTGAAGAGTTGGTAGATGCTATCAATCAGTATATGAGATAACTAAATTGTAAAAGACAGACCGGCACCATATTGGTGTTAATCTGTCTTTACTTATTATCTCCGGTTTTAAATCCTGATAAACCGGTTTTATTTATCAGAAGAAATTTTTTCGTTTGAAGGCCCAGATGCCAAGAATTGCCAGAACAAACGACCCACCCATGATGTATAACAGGCCGTAAGGATTGCCTTCCAGGAAGTTAGGCACATTCATTCCGTATAAACTCGCAATCAATGTAGGCAGCATAATTATTATCGATATTGAAGTGAGCTGTTTCATTGTGCTGTTCAAGTTGTTGGAAATCACAGAAGCGTAAGCGTTCATCATACTGTTGAGTATGTTTCGGTGAATACTTGTGGTCTCCTGTGCCTGTTTTAGCTCAATATCAACGTCTTCAATCAACTCTTCATCGTAGAACTCTTTCAACGCTTTGAGATGCTTAAGCCTGTTGAACAGCGATTCATTACCCTTCAGTGATGTTATAAAAAACACCAAACAGCTCTCTAATTTCTGAAGACTCTGCAGCTCCTTGTTGCGAACCGTATGTTGAAGTTCGGCTTCGACAGCTTTCATCTGTATATTTATCTGTTTCAGATATTTAAGGTACCAAACCGAAGTCGATAACAGTAACCGCATCACCAGGTCGTAAGGGTTGTTAACCACTACCTGTTTGCGGTTGGAGTAGTTGATGAAATCGGGAATGACCTCTGTCTGAAAGTTGCACACCGAGATGCAGATATCGCCATAGATTATTATTCCTAAAGGAACGGTGGCATACATTAGTGCGCTGTCGGCGGGGCGATATGGTGCCCTCAGAATGATAAGATACCAGCCATCCTCCTCTTCTATGCGCGGACGCTCATCGTTATCGTCGATATCATTGAGAAACGACTCTGGCACATTAAGGTCGTAAAGCAGATAGTTGCGATCGTCCCTGGTAGGGCACTCCACGTTGACCCAGCAGTTGGAAGCCCAATCAGCTACAGGGGTGTAACCTTTGTTGTTGTTGTAAAAGGTTATCATGTTAAATCCTCCATTTTTTACACAGAGGCTGTTCTAACCCCTGCTCCGGTTAATATTCCGGGTGATAATCGTCCATAATTTGTTCAAATGATATTTGTGACACAAAATTAATCAATACTATGTTTTTTGTATAGTGGTGAAGGTTATTTTTTCTCATAAAGTGTAAAAAAAGGCTGTCGAAACTGACAGCCTTCTATGATTTTTATTTTTTGTGTTTCTCCACAAGTTCAATAAACTCCCTGAGTATCGATGCAGTGTCGTGCTCTTTGACCTCTTTGGGGTAGAACTGGGTTGAGAATATTGGTTTGGATGAATGACGGATGCCTTCGTTGGTGTTGTCGTCCAGATTGGTATATGATGGTTCCCAGTCCTGTGCCAACGTTTTGATGTCGAGTGCATTAATGTGACTCTGCGAAGTGATGATGCAGCTGTTGGTTCCCTCTTTTTTTACTGAGATGCTGCTGCCGCTGTGACCGTATTTTAGTTTAAAAACTGATGCTCCGGCCGCCAATCCGAGCATCAGGTGTCCGATGCCGATGGCATAAAGTGGTGTGCCTGCTTCAATAGCTTTTTGGATATTGGTAATGGTTGGCTTGCAAACTGCCGGGTTTCCTGGTCCGCCGGCAACAATCACTCCGTCGAAATTGTCGTTATTAAAGTCGTAATCCCAAGGCAGTACTGTTATTGTGGCGTCAAGTTTTAGCAGCGAGCGTAATACCGAGTTTTGAACTCCGCAGTCAACAACGGCAATATTATATTTTCCTTTTCCGTAAGTTGTTTTGGTAGTGGTGCTTACTTTGGCTACAAGGTTTTCGTTTTCGGTGTTGGCAAAGTCAATGGTAGAGTTGTCAACCTCAATTTTAGCCTTCATTGTGCCTTTTTCGGTGATTATCTTGGTGATGGCACGAGTGTCAACATCAAAAATTGCAGGTACTTTATTTTCGGTCAGCCATTGGCTGAGGCTCTGCTTTGCATTCCAGTGGCTGTAGTCTGCCGAGTAGTCAAGTGCCACAAGACCTGCCACGTGTATTTTGTCTGATTCGTGAAATTTAAGAATGCCGTCCTCTTTTTCATTACCGGGGACACCGTAGTTGCCCATCATTGGATAGGTGCAAACCAGTATCTGGCCTTCGTGGGCAGGGTCGGTCAGGTTTTCGGGATATCCGGTCATTGCAGTGTTGAACACCACTTCTCCGGCCACCGATTTGTCATATCCAAATGACTTACCTTCGAAAACGGTACCATCTTGGAGTACCAGTTTAATCTTTTTAAATTCAGGCATACCTTAAATATTGATCCAGTAATTAATTTTTCTCTTATGCTGTGCTTTTATCGGCTGATTTGTGCACTCATCACTTTTGATGCGATGCAAAATTAATCAATCTTTGGTTGAGATATATCATGCAGCACTACTTTTTTAGTGAAAAATCAATAAAAATACAGTCGAGGTTATTTTGTGTATATTTATTCAGTATGGTCAAATGTAAGGTTGTTGTTATTAGGCGTCTGTACTTTATTTATTTACTCTTTCATACTTTTCAATCGAAGCAATCACATAATCTGTCGGCATATTTAATGAGATTTCAAATGAATTGCAACATCTCCATGAAAGGTAACACTTTCTTTACGTTTTGGTCTAATATATTCTCGTAAAAATCACGGGATACTTTCATATCAGATATTGTTATCAATGAACCAACATATTTTATTTTCAATCTCTTTGAATTCCTTATGTTTTCGGTAGTTTCGTAGCATTACGTACAACTGGCTGTTGTCGGTTCGTTCTTATTTCAGAGTTGAAGTGTCAATTTTAAATTTCCTCCGAACCCGGTATGAATAATTTTCATCAAGGTTGAAAGTCTAATGTCACTTGCGTTATTTTCAATTCGTGAAATATACGATTTGTTTGTTCCACATCTTTCAGCAAGTTCTTCTTGAGTAAGACCAAGCTTCAGTCTTGCCTCTTCAAGTAAGACTCCAAGTTTAAAAGCTTCAAACTCTTGTTCCCATTGTTCTCTTTTTCCAGTTCCTCGTTTCCCATATTTGTTGTCGAGGATTTCGTCAAGAGAAGTAATGTTATTTTCCTTTTTCGTTTTCATATTCTGCTTTTATTTTTAATGCTTTTCAATTTCAGCTTTAGGCGTTTTTTGAGTTTTCTTTTGAAAACCGTTTCCTAATACATCTAAGTTTCCTTTGTTAAAGAAAGCGAATATTCTGAAAATATTGCTTT
>JBDHYT010000003.1:0-24536 GCA_039811485.1 Marinilabiliaceae bacterium
CTCGGATAGTAATGCATTATTACAAATATTGAATTTTTACTTTTTATATGTTTCAAACATCCTAACCAAAGGATTACCTGCCAGCATCATATTCAGCTTAATGTTACCGAAAATGAATGTACCGTGACTAAAAAAGAGTTTGGTTTTTCACCTAAAACAATCATCACACCTTTTTGTTTTCTCTGATTTTCACACCACGGCCGGCACTGTGATAGTTATCAAACTCAATTTCAACATCGGGCTCCTGAAGCATTGGTGCATTTTCGAGTTTGAAGCTTACATACTTAATAGGCAACCCATGCGAAAGCCATTTGGCTTCATAATAAGTCTGGATTGATAGAATATCATTCTTATAATCAGAGTTATACAAATCATTCAAATTGACATCGGCTGCAATGTTGTTGAGCTTCATCATCTCATCCATATAAGTAAACAGAAAATTACTGTCGGTTTTGAGATGAACCAGTCCTCCCGGTTTCAAAAATCCGGCATACCGCTTCAGCATGAATGTTCCCACCAATCGTTTCCGCGGTTTTTTCATCTGTGGGTCAGGAAATGTTATCCACACCTCATCCACCTCATCGCTATCGAAGAATGAGTTGATAAACTCGATGCGCGTGCGCACGAATGCCACATTAGTAAGGCCAAGCTGACGGGCTTCGGTGGCACCGCTGTGCATTCTGGCACCCTTTATGTCGATGCCGATAAAATTCTTGTCGGGATATAGCTTTGCAAGCCCCACAGTGTATTCGCCCTTACCACATCCCAACTCCAGTACCAGCGGGTTGTCATTATTAAAAAACCTGCTATTCCACTCTCCCTTAAGATGAAAACCCGAAGATTTCAAATCTTCAAAATCGGCCTGAAACACATGGTCATAGCCGGCCATCTCTTCAAATTTCTTTAACTTGTTCTTTCCCACTGCTCAACCTATCTATTACTGGCTTTTACGAACCAACAGACCAATATTTTTTATACCTTCAATATCTTCCTGACGCATTCCGTGCATCACCCTGAACGTGTAAGTACCCTGTGCTGCAAAACGGGTGTGCATCCTATACGGACACTTGAGCGTATAGAGGCTTCCCCAGCCTGCTCCCAGCCACCGTCCTGTAACATCGGCAAGCATACACTCCAGTGTGTCGCGTTGCAAATGACCATCGGGCGATACCACATCCACAAAAAGCCAAAGGTTACTATTGGGATAGCGGCTGTCGTTACGAACCTGCATGAAAAGGTCGTAGGGCTTGTCGGTTTGGTTAATGTCAACCCTGAAAACAGCCAGCGAATCCTTATTCCATCCATTCTGCGGAATAGTTGCAAAACTGTTGAACACCTCCTGACGGCCGCAACCAGCCAGGAGGATAATCAAAACGATGACTGACAATAGCTTACTGCTGTTCATCTTTATTGCGGTTATTATTATTTCTATTTGGTCTGAAACGCTTTTTATAATTCCCACTACGTTGCTGCTGATTACGAACCTCATTCTGTCCGGCTCCTCCTTCGGCAGCAGCAGGCCGGTTCTCGGCCAGTCGCGGTGGTTGCAGTTTGTTACTCTCCCTGTCGCGATTAGATTGATTGTCACGGTTGGACTGGTTGGCCTGGTTTTCGCGGTTGGATTGGTTGCCATGATTAGCTCCCTTACGCTGCGGACGGTTTTTATGATGTTTATTTTTATCGTCAAACCTTGTCACATCGTCTTCGCTAATAACGTTTGAATAACCAATCTCACGCACCGGTGCGGGTTTAGAGCCAGCTTCAGCCAGATTGCCGGGTTTCTGTCCGCGACGATTCATCGCAATAACTTCCTTAACCCTGTCAACACTCACCTCGGTCATGTTGGCCGGAATATCCTTCTGAGTGGTAAACCACATGATCCGCTTAAATATGTCGGTCTTGAAATGGTAATAGTTGCCATCAAGCACCTCAAGCACCACGTTGGTGTCGGGGAAGTCCTGCTGCGCATCAATATATGCATCAAGTTCGTAGTTGAGGCAGCACTTCAGTTTACCGCACTGCCCTGCCAGTTTCTGCGGGTTGAGCGAAATCTCCTGATAGCGGGCAGCATTGGTTGTTACCGACACAAAGTTGGTCATCCAGGTAGAACAGCACAACTCGCGTCCACATGGGCCGATACCGCCGATACGGCCAGCCTCCTGACGGGCACCAATCTGTCTCATCTCAATTCTCACCTTAAAACGGTCGGCCAGCACCTTAATAAGCTCGCGGAAATCGACACGCTCATCGGCAATATAATAGAATATGGCCTTTGTCCTATCTCCCTGATACTCAACATCGCCAATCTTCATGTTCAGTTTAAGTCTCTCGGCAATGCGGCGCGACTCAAGCATTGTTTCATTTTCGAGCCCTTTGGCCTCCTCCCATTTCTCGATATCGGCAGGTTTGGCTATCCGGTACACCCGCTTAAACTCATAAGTCTTATGGTTGAGGCCGTTCTTCTTCATCTGAAGTCCAACCAGTTCGCCCATAAGTGTCACCTCTCCAATATCGTGGCCCGGCGACGACTCCACAGCAACAATATCGCCTTTTTGAAGACGTATTCCGTTACTGTTGCGGAAATATCCTTTACGCGTATTTTTAAACTGTACTTCAACATAATCGTTGGTAATGCCTCCCTGGGGCAGGTCGGCCATCCAGTCGAAGACGTCCAACTTGCCACAACGGCTCGAACATGAAGCACATTTGCTTTGGTGTAATCTATCTGTAATTTCCTCCATAAATCAAATTAATAGATGGCTAATGCCATGGTGTATATATTATTGTGGTTTGGGTTTCATAAGTAACATGGTCAGTTTCAACATCAAATCCATCATTATTATTTTTGAGTTGCCATTCTGCTCCACGTGTGCTATACCAAGATTCAACTCTTCGCTAATCTCCAGCACATTACCTTCGTGGATAAAAGGGGCAAACCGCGATGCAAAGGCCTCTTCGTCGGGCATCATATAAACCAATGAGGCATCTCCCTGGTTCATTACAAAATTCTCACGAATCATCTCTTCGGCATATCCTAAGAAGTTTTTGAACGAATCGCGAGAGAGAGCTGCCACCCTATCGACAAATGTAATTATGTCGGGCATCTTGCGCGAGTAGCAGATACGCATCATCGATTTAAACATATCCAGCTGTTCCAGTTTCACCTCATTCTGGGTAACTCCCTCAACGGCTGCAGTAAGGCTTCCACCCGATACGCGCGCCATCTTTTGTGCAAACTCCGGGCTTATATCGAATTTCTGAAGCAGATAGGCCGAAAGCGAATCTTCATCAATGCCTGGAACCTTAATCATCTGGGTTCGGCTTAAAATGGTAGTCAGTATCTCAACAGGATTCTCTGACACTAAGAGGAAGATGGTACCCGCAGGAGGCTCTTCAAGAAGTTTCAAAAGCTTGTTGGCCGCTGTGACATGCATCTTTTCGGGAAGCCAGATGATCATAATCTTGTAACGACCCTCGTAGGTCTTCATACTCAGCTTACGGAATATCTCCTGACTTTCGCTGGTGTATATCAACCCTTGTTTGTTGGCATCGAACATTGCATACCACTCATTGGCAGTAAAATATTTCCGGCCGGTGACTAAGTCGCGCCACTCGTCAATCACATCGTCGCACACCAATGAGCTCTGATTTTCCTTACGCACCAGCGGATAGACAAAGTGAAGGTCGGGATGCACCAGCTTATCGTATTTGACACACGATGGGCACCTGCCGCAGGCATCGTTGGCCTGCCGCGAAGTACAACTGAGGAAACGGGCAAAAGCCAGGGCAAGCTGAAACGAACCAACTCCCGACCGGCCTGCAAATAACAACGCATGCGCCACCCTATCTTCGGAAACCATCCTTACAAGCTGGTTTTTTATTTTATCCTGCCCAATAATATCGCGAAACAACATGATATACAATTCAATTTTGTAAAGATAATAATTTATTAAAAGTCAAACCGCCAAATTTGGTAAAATTGAGATAGGACACACCGCTATAGGTTGAAAATTACGCTGTTTTAGCAACATTTTCCTATTTCAACACAACACCAACATATCTTATTTGCCGAATAAAAACATTTTTATATATTGTGACCTTGTAATACATATAATTCCGGGAATGCACAGATTACACATTCTAATGCAATACCGTCAGTAATATATTTATAATTATTGCCTTATCTATGGCTACATTTCTATTCGATCAGGTAGTTTTTGGTCCGGTGAAAAGCCGCAGGCTCGGTGTGTCGCTGGGCATCAATCTGCTACCGGTCAACCGCAAGGTTTGTTCTTTCGACTGCATTTACTGCGAGTGTGGTTTCAACCCCGACCAGGGTGCAAAAGCGGTACTCCCAACCAAAGAAGAGGTTGCTGATGCATTGAGGGCACGACTGCTGAGCATGCAACGTGATGGTTTGCAACCCGATGTCATTACCTTTGCCGGAAATGGCGAACCGACACTTCATCCAGATTTTTCAGAAATAATAGACAACACAATAAGTCTGCGCGATGAGCTTTGCCCCAAAGCGCGTATTGCAGTACTGTCAAATGCCTCGAGGCTGAAGAGTGCCAAGGTGTTTGCCGCCCTCCAAAGAGTTGACGACAACATACAGAAGCTCGACTCGGGCCTTCAATCGACCATTGAGTTAATAGACCGGCCCAACTATCACTTCAACATTGAAGAGGTTGTAGCACAACTAACGGCCTTCAACGGCAAGGTAACGGTGCAAACCATGTTTATAAAAGGCGAAATTGATGGCGTGCGTTTCGACAATACCGGCGATGCCGACCTTATCCCCTGGCTGGAATACCTGAAGGCAATAAAGCCGCGACAAGTGATGATATATACAATAGAACGGGACACACCTCTCGACACCATAAAAAAAGTGTCTCTCGAGGAGCTTAACAGTGTGGCTGCAAGAGCCAGGACAGTGGTGGATGATGTGGTTGTTTCGGCTTAAAAAAAGTATTATGGGCACACGGAACTTCAAGATAATGGTCTCCCCGCTCAACTGGGGCTTAGGACATGCCACCCGGCTTGTGCCTATCATACGTTACTACCGAAAGGCAGGACATGAGATTCTTATTGCAGGCGAAGGTCAATCATTAGCCTTTCTCAGGGAGGAGTTTCCGGGTTTGCAATGGGTTGAACTCCCAAGTTTTTCGCCACGTCTGTCCCGACGGTCGAGCCAGCTTTTGAAACTGGCAAAGCAACTGCCCAACTTTTTTTACAAAATATGGAGCGAACACCGGCTGACATCCGAGATAGTCAAAAAGTACGGTATTGATGTTATCATTTCCGACAACCGATATGGTGTTCGTAACCGGAGATGCCATTCGGTACTTATAACCCATCAGCTGTCACCCTTTGTGGGAAAGAAGAGTCGCGACTTCCGACGAACCATCGTTTCTTTCCTCTTAAATCTGATGATTAAGCCTTTTGATGCCTGCTGGATACCCGACACAATACAAGGCCACTCACTGGCCGGCGAACTGGCAATACCTACCATAAAACTCAGAAACACGGTTAGAGTAGGACTATTGAGCCGCTTCACCCACGACGAAGCACCATTCTCACCCGGTGGCGGACCACTTGCCGTCATTTCGGGTCCCGAACCCCAAAGAACTATTTTTGAAGAGCGCGTAATCAGATTTTTCGAGATGCGTAACGAAGAGGCAACCATCATCAGGGGGCTGCCTCTGCATCCGCACAAGATAGAGAGACGGGGACGCATCATATTACTATCGCATTGCACCACCCAGGAGTTTGCGCTATTAGTCAAATCGGCCGATTATATTGTGTGCCGATCGGGCTACACAACCATAATGGATTTGATGGTGATAGGCCGACGGGCACTTCTGGTGCCAACACCGGGTCAGACAGAGCAGGAGTACCTTGCTCAACGTATGCAGATGTTTGATTTTGAAACAATTTCGCAAGAGCATCTTCTGTTTCTCGATCATAATACTTCATTCAGAAGAATAAAGAGTATTTACGAACCAATGAAAGAGTTTGAAGGTGTAGAGCTGCTACAACAGTAGTATTTGCAACCGGTTGTAAAAAATTGTGTGTTTTTTCAATTATAACGTAACATTATTTTTTTTGTTACGTATTATCGTTTGATAGAACCCAATTTTGACAATATGAAAATAATCTGCATCCTTTTGACGTTGGCCGTTGTTGCATTAGCATATTTTTCGTGGCTGACTATAAGCAAAATCTTTACCCGACGGGCAAAACAGAATCTTATTAATCAGCTGTTCCCCAATGGAGACAATCAGTTGGCCGACACCATGAAAAGTATCCACAGCCTGACACGTGGAAGATTCAGCGAAGAGGATGTTTTGGATTACTACCTGAAAATAAAAGGGTTGCAAGCAATAAACTTAAGCGACCCCATTAGTTTTTGGACCCGCCGCTACCTGCTTCAGCCCACCAGAATAAGACTTAACTATTTTGAACAGGTTAAGTTCTATGAATCGTTTTTAAACTATCCCGAGATTCACGGCAAACAAGAGGTTACACTACCCACCGTTAAGCCGCGCAAACACATCTATGCCAAATTTGAACTGGCATGAACATCTATTCAATTCAGTAACTTCTTAATCTTCGAGATAAGTTCTTCGGGCTGAAAAGGTTTACTGATATAATCGTCCATACCAACCTGGAGGCATTTCTCCCTGTCTTCGGGGAAGGCATTTGCGGTAACGGCAATAATAGGAATTCTGGTATTATAGCTTTTCTCGATATCCCTGATTTTCTGTGTGGCTTTAAAACCATCCATCACGGGCATTTGCACATCCATCAGAATTAAATCGTATTTCGACGAACCAAATTTGTCGAGTGCCTCTTTTCCGTTGAAAGCAACATCAATCTTATTGACCTCGTTTTTGATGTAAAGGGTGATAATCTGTTGGTTACTGAAGTTATCTTCAACAATAAGTATGCTTGCATCCTTGATATTGACCTTGTTGCGAACAAAGCTATCTACTGTTTTAATTTTATCCTGTGCGGGACTTACGTTACGGAACTGAAGATTTTCGCGGAACTGAAGAGCAAAATTCACAATAAGTCCCTCACCATCAGTATCAATAGTCATCTTTTTATTCTCGGCCTCTATGAGCTGCTGTGTCAAACTTAAATCTAACTGCTGTATCTGCCGCACATTTTGAGTTTTCTGCATCTCAACACTCGCATTAACCTGCTTAACAGTTTTGGAGGGATGATTCACTGAGATTTTAAACATCAGGTCAACATTACCATTTACTATATCGCCACAGTCCACCCTGATGGACAACGAGTTGGATTCACCCTGATTATATTTTAGCAATGAGTTGATGACATTTAGAAACACCTGCTTAACAAGGATGCTGTTGCCGATAAGTGTAGATGGGATGTCGGGAGAGAGTTTTACTGAGAATCTGCCGGCACTCGATTTATCCTGAAACAACCTCAGCACATTGTTGATGGTAGCATAAATATTGAACGAAATCTCTTCGGCAGGCAGAATTTGAAGTCCTTGCTGGTTGGCTGCTACCATTGCATTTACCACATTTACCATGTTATTGGCCGATGCATGAATGGTGTTTACATAATCGTACTGTATATCACTCAGCGGAGTCTTCTCCATAAGGTCGATAACACCAATAATATTACTTAGCGGAGTTCTTATCTGGTGTGATATTTGGCTTATCACCTCCTCTTTGTGCAACACTTTGTTCTGAGCCTCAATCATATTACGCTCATAAATAACCAGCGAGTCTTCCCACAGATGCCTTATTGCATAGGCGATGACTGTTGCCAGCAGTCCCACAACAAGATGTACCGAACCAACCAATTTGGTAACAACCACGCCCGGATGAAACATCTCATAAGGGATGAAAATTGCCATCAGCAGAAAAAGCAAAAAGAGAAAAGATAGTATTATACCTCTATCTTTTCCGCAAAAAAGAAGAGCCAAAAATGGATATACCACCACACTCAACGAGCTTGTTCCGGTAAGAATATCGCTGACATAGATAAAAATCAGATACACCATCACACCAATTGCATGTGAGGTTGGCCAGAAAGACGATTCAGTTTTATTGAACGAAAGCATCAGACTGAAAAGAAAATAACAGCAAAACGACAGAGTTACAATGGCAAAGACAGCATTCTCAACGGCCAGAGAATAAATCCCTTGGGCAAAGGTTATGATGAAAAACAGGAACAGCACCAAACTGAATATCCTTGTTTTCCAGCGATTTTTCAAATCACCGTCACTCTCCACGCCAAACGAAAAGAAATCTATTACACTGTCAAGTATCCGCATTTTAATCTCTTTTGAATTTTATATCTTGAATGTACAAAAATATCTTTTCTAATTCAATATCAAAATACACTTTTTTTGATTAACAAAAACAGAGCCAATATTTATTGGGAATAACTATTGAGATTTCTTTATTTTTTTTGGATAACTTTACTGCCTGATTTACGTATCGTGGTATTTTGACAATTAAACATTTCATCATGAAAACATTTTTTGCTTTACTGACAACCCTGATGCTAACCCTAACCATAGCAACGGCACAGGATCACATTCCTTCGGCAGCCGACTACCAGGCATTTCTCAAAACCAGGACTTTGGTTGTGATGGATCCCAATCCCATGAGCGATTTCAATTTTAAAATCCAATCGGTGATGAAACGTCATTGGAAGATTACTCCCTTTGATTTTATAACCGAAGAAGAGTTCGAAAAGAAAAAAGACGACCCTTCGTACTCATTTCTATTAACTACCACTGTGACATTCGACATCGACAAGACCAAGGCACGCTACACTTTCCTTAGCCTGCTGATGGGGAAACAGGGTGCAAAGGTCAACAATATGCCCGACCTGATATCAATCCCTCTCTCCTATGTGCGTGTTGAAGAGACAAGCTATGCCTACAAGATGGACGCTTTTGTGCGCTTTGTGCAGGACCACGTCAACCTTATGATTTCCGACCCGTCGTTGATTAAGAAAAATCCGCTTCAATACTACAATAAAAACATTAAGAGTCTGAAGGGCAAAACTCTTCTGCTTGCAAAACGCGATTTGCAGAACAGCGTGGATACCGAGGCAAAAATTAAAAAGGTATATCCCTACAATGTGCGTATTGTTGACGAGGAGGAGATAATGGAGGCCATCGAGCGTCAGGACCCTGATGTGGTATTCCTTCATAAAGTAGGACCCGAGGGCGGCAACTTCAAGGCACGATGCTACAAAATAATCATTGGTGCTGCCGACTCTCAATTTTACTATTTCGATTATCACACCATCGACAAATCAACTCCTGACCGACTGCTGATGAAGGATTTGAAGAAGATGGGTTCGTAAGAAAAATTTAACAAACCTGAATATGTCAGACGACAAGAAAATTATCTTTAGTATGGTGGGGGTTAGCAAAGTCTATCCTCCTCAAAAAAAAGTGCTTAGCAATATCTACCTCTCGTTTTTCTATGGTGCAAAAATAGGCATCATAGGTTTAAACGGTTCGGGTAAATCGACACTGCTGAAAATAATAGCCGGTGTAGAGAAAAACTACCAGGGCAACGTGGTATTTTCGCCAGGATATTCGGTGGGTTACCTTGAGCAGGAGCCACACCTCGACCCTACAAAGACAGTGCGTCAAGTGGTTGAGGAGGGTGTGCAGGAGGTAGTGGATGTGCTGAAGGAGTACGAAGAGGTGAACCTTAAATTTGGCGATCCCGAGGTTCTTGAAGATCCCGACAAGATGGACGCCTTGATGAATCGCCAGGCAGCACTGCAAGAGAAAATTGACCAGTTTGACGCCTGGAATCTCGACACTAAACTTGAGCGAGCCATGGACGCATTACGTTGTCCGCCGGAGGAGCAGCTCATCAGCCAGCTGTCGGGAGGAGAGCTCAGACGAGTTGCGCTATGCCGCCTGCTGCTTCAGGAACCCGACATACTTCTGCTCGACGAGCCTACCAACCACCTTGATGCCGAATCTATTGACTGGCTTGAGCAACACCTGCAGCAGTACAAAGGAACGGTTATTGCAATTACCCACGACCGCTACTTCCTTGATAATGTGGCCGGATGGATACTTGAACTCGACCGTGGCGAAGGTATTCCATGGCAGGGCAACTACAGCTCGTGGCTCGACCAGAAGACAAAACGAATGGCCATGGAGGAGAAGCAGGCATCCAAACGCCGCAAAACCCTCGAACGGGAACTCGAATGGATTAACCTTGCACCCAAGGCACGTCAGGCTAAAGGAAAGGCACGACTTAACGCCTACGAGAGCCTGATGAAGGAGGATGTGAAGGAGAAAGAGGAACGGCTTGAGATATTCATTCCCAATGGTCCACGACTTGGCGAGAAGGTTATTGAAGCACAAGGAGTAAGCAAAGCTTATGGTGATAAACTACTATTCGAAGACCTCAACTTTGTACTACCACGCAACGGCATTGTGGGAGTAATTGGTCCCAATGGTGCCGGTAAAACCACCCTCTTCAAGATGATAATGGGGTTGGAGACGGCCGACAAGGGAACATTTAGCGTAGGCGAGACAGTTAAGGTGGCATACGTAGATCAGTCGCATGCCGGAATAGACCCCAACAAATCGGTATATGAAGTAGTGTGCGGAGGTAACGAGACCATTCGCCTGGGCGGACGCGACATCAACGCCCGTGCATACCTCGGACGCTTCAACTTCACCGGCTCCGACCAGGAAAAAAAATGCAGTATGCTGTCGGGAGGTGAGCGCAACAGGTTGCACCTGGCGATGACACTTCGCGAAGAGGCCAATGTGCTTCTTCTGGATGAGCCCACCAACGACATCGACGTGAATACTCTGAGAGCATTGGAAGAGGGTCTTGAGGATTTTGCCGGATGTGCCGTGGTGATATCGCACGACCGCTGGTTCCTCGACCGTATTGCTACCCACATCCTTGCCTTTGAAGGTGACTCGAAGATGTACTATTTCGAAGGATCGTACACCGACTACGAAGAGCACAAGAAAAAACGACTTGGCGATGTAACACCAAAGCGTATCAGATATAAAAAACTGATAAACTGACAATTAACGCTATTGAATCCCGGACAGTAAAGAGCCGGGATTCTCTTTTAGATGTACTGTCAACATAAACGTGCCAAAAATCAGGTGACTCTCTGCTACAAATACATTAAATTTGCATAAAAACTTAAAAACCCATGCAGATAATATTCAAGGAGATTGCCTCCGCCTTTATTGTGCTTTTTGCAGTAATCGACATACTTGGTTCACTACCAATAATAATGGATATCCGCAAGAAAGGCGGAATCATCAATCCTGTACAGGCATCGGTGGTGGCTTATATAATGCTGGTAGGCTTCCTGTTTCTGGGGCAGGCACTTCTCGGGCTCTTTGGGGTTGATATATCCTCGTTTGCAGTGGCAGGCTCGTTTGTCCTTCTGTTTATGTCGCTTGAGATGATACTGGGAATCGAGATATTCAAACACGACTCACCTTCGGGAGCATCAATAGTGCCCATAGCATTTCCACTTATTGCAGGAGCCGGCACATTTACGACGCTTCTGTCGCTACGTGCCGAATTTGAAGCCATCAACATCATTATAGCACTCACGCTCAATCTCTTATTCGTATTCTTCATACTAAGATCGACCCATATTGTAGAGCGGCTTATTGGTGAAGGAGGAATATATATATTGAAAAAATTCTTTGGAATAATACTCCTCGCCATGGCTACCAAACTGTTTATGAGTAATGTAGCCAGCATACTCACACAGCTTATTCCTAAACTTCACAACTAACCACAGGTGGCAAAAGGTAAATACTATGTGGTGTGGCGTGGACACAATGCGGGGGTGTTCGACAACTGGGCAGAGGCCAAGATGCAGATTGACGGCTTTCAAGGGGCAAAATTCAAAAGCTATCTTACTGAAGCTGAGGCAAAGGAGGCATTTCTGCAAGGTGCGCCCAAAAGAACCGGTTCAAGTAACGACCCGTCAACCGAAAAACCAATACCACAGAGCCTTGCCGTAGACGCTGCCTGTGCCGGCAACCCCGGAGTGATGGAGTATCGTGGAGTAACTGTTTGGAACAACCAGCAGATATTCCACCTCAAATACAAATTAGGAACAAATAACATAGGCGAGTTTTTGGCAATAGTGCATGCACTGGCATACCTCAAAAAGCTGGGACACCACAACATGACCATCTACACCGATTCGCTGACAGCCATCAGCTGGGTGAAGCAGAAAAAATGCAAAACAAAACTCGATCTCACACCCATGACAGCCGAATTGTTTGAACTGATAGGAAGAGCAGAGACGTGGCTGCAAAGCAACACCTGGAGCAACCCCCTGGTGAAATGGCCAACCGACAGATGGGGAGAGATACCTGCCGACTTTGGAAGAAAATAAGAGCAATGGTGTTAAAACTTTGAAAATCACCATAAACAGATAAAAAACATTGAATCATACCACCAAATTCGACAATTTTTTTGTATATATTAGCTCAATGAAACAAAATTGTATTGCGCAACGTAATAAATACAAGTAAATATATTAAATTTAGTGTACTTCTATTTCGAATGATATAATGGGTAGGCTGCTACGTATATGTGTTTTTTTGTTATCGGTTAGTTTTGTTTCTGCACAAAAGGAAGCAACGGACAGCTTGTTACTTCAACTCAGTAACCACCCGAAAAACGACACATCAAAGGTAAATTTGCTAAATAAAATTGCCCTTTCACTTATCAGCTCCGATTCGGCAAAGGCAATGGAATTTGCCGACAAAGCCGAAGCACTATCAAACGAATTAAAGTACCACAAAGGCAAGGCGTACAGCTACTTTGTAAGAGCCAAAAACCTGTCGCAAAAGCGAGCCGACACATCAGCAATAGCACAATTTTTAAAAGCTGTGCAAATAGCAGAGTTAGGCGGAGAGAATTATGATGCAGCCAATTATCTGGGGCATCTGGGTGCTTTTTACATAAATACAGGCGACACCGAGGATGCAAAGGAATGCTACGAAAAAGGGATAAAACTGTGCATCGCAACCAACAATAAGCGTAAACTCAGCCAGTTATTGGTCGGTTTAGGTATTGTATATAGCGAACATGGCGAATTTTTAAAAGCATTGGATTGCAACGACCAGGCATTGAAAATAAGTAGTTCCTTAAATGATCTTGAAGTGCAATCATCAGCATTAAACAACACAGGTTCAATTTTTTACGACTTGGGCAATTACCCTAAGGCACAGGACTACTACTTCCAATCGTTGAAAATAAAAGAGAAGATTGGCGACAAGAAACGGCTTATAAACAGTTATTTGAACATTGGCAGCATTATTTGGTTACAAGGAAACAATGAGCCGGCACTTGAATATATGAACAAGGCACTCGCAATTGCCGTGGAGATAAAAGACAAACGCTTCATAGGCCAATGTTACGAAGAGATAGGTAAGCTACAGCAGCGAAGCAACAAACAAGCTGCACTTGCCAACTTCGAGAAGGCACTATCGTACGCCAACGAATTGACCTTAAGCAAATCAGTAATCTCTAACCTTATTAACATTGGCGATGTGAATATAGAGATGAGCCGTTATGATGAAGCCTGGAGCAACTACTCTAAAGCACTAACCTTAGCCAACAGCATTGGACGAAAGCAGGATATGGGCAGGCTTTGGCGAAAAATAGGATTGATGCACTACCATAAAATGAGCTCAACGATGCAATTGCCAACACATCTAAGAGTCTGAAAATAGCAACCGAACTGAATTTAACCACCGAGATAAAAGATGTGTACGAACAGCTATATAAAATATATGAGAAGAAGGGCGATTACAAAAATTCTTTTTTCTATCTGAAAAACTTCAAACTACTTAACGACAGCATATTTAACGAAAAAAATCTCAGAAAGACTACCGAACAGGAGTATATCTACCAGTTCGACACCGAAAGACAACTGATAGAGCGACAAAACCAGGAGAAGGAGGCGATTGCCAAGGCCAAAGAGAAACTAAACACCATTATAATCGCAATTCTTGCCATTGGAATATGTTTGGTAACATTGCTTTTGGTATTCCTGTATCGCTCCTACCGCCAAAAGCATCATTTCAACAACCTCTTAGAAAAACAAAAAGAGGAGATTGAGGAAAAAAACAGCCAACTGAAAGAGTTTAACGAAGGCAAGGATAAATTCTTCAGCATTCTTGCACACGATTTAAAGAGCTCGTTCAACTCAATATTAGGTTTTTCCGACCTCCTATCCTCACCGTCAACAACATACACCGCAGACGAAATTCAAAAGATGTCGTCTGCCATACATACATCGGCACAAAACACCTATAAACTTTTAGAGAACCTACTCACCTGGTCAAAAACAAACGTTGGTGTGGTGGGTTTTAAACCCGTTCAATTCAATCTTGACGAGCTGATAGATGGCAACAAGCCTGATTGGACAGCGATGGCGGTACAAAAAAACATTGAGATAGAGTGTAAGTACCTCAACAATTGCACCATATTTGCCGACCGCGAAATGATTAACACCATACTGCGAAACTTAGTTACAAATGCAATAAAATTCACACCAGTAGGAGGCCGTATTGAAATAACAACAGGTTTGAATAATGACGGAACTCAGATAACAGTGGCCGACACAGGAATAGGTATGACACAGGAAGAGATAGACGACCTGTTTATTGTAGGTAAAATAAGCACCCGCCCCGGAACACATAACGAAATGGGTACCGGACTCGGGCTGCTTATATGCAAAGAGTTTGTGGACCGCCATAACGGCCAGATATGGATAGAGAGTGAACCAGAGAGAGGAAGCAAATTCACGTTTATGATTCCAAAAAACGGAATATAATAACAAAAAGCAATATCAAAACCTAACATGCATAACCTAAGGTTTTAAACAACATCCACATAGACAGATAATAACCAAACTTTTATTTGAATAGTTTGTTTTTTTTCATATATTGACTTCGTTTTTCATACGTTTGCTTTATTGATGGAATCATTTCTAACTCGAATATTGATAATGGCTTTTCTATGCGGCTTTGCCAATGTGCATGCCGATACAGAAAAGATTGATAATCTATTAGTTAAACTCAAGTCGATAAGGCACGACGACACCACAAAGGTAAATCTTCTCAACATCATTGCCGATAACCTGAGCAAAAGCGATTCGTCAAAAGCAAAACAATACGCCTCAGATGCTTTGAAGATGGCGTCAACAATAGGCTATCCGTTAGGTATTGCCGACTACAACTGGGTTATGGGCAATATTGTATCATACCATAAGTCGTATGAGAAAGCGATGAATCACTACTCGGATGCGCTGAAAATTGCAGTTGAGGTGAAGTGCGAAACTTGTGAACTTAAATACCTCACAAGCATTGTAATAACCGAAAAGGCGATGGGCAATAAAGATCTGGCACTTGAGCACAATAAGCGGGCGACCGCCATTGCAATAAAGCTAAATGACAAGAAACGACTGGCTCACTGTATGCTGATTCAGGCATCAATATACGAAAACATGGGTAAGTTCGACCTTGCATTAGAAGGTTTTGAAGATGTGGTTAAGCTGTGCGACGAAACAGGCAACCTACGCCACAAAGCATCGGCACTAAACAACATAGGCAACATATTCTACGAAAAAGGATTCTACAATAAGGCACAAGAGTATTATTTCCAATCGCTTAAAACAAAGGAACAGCAGAACGACGACCGTGGTGCGTCATCAACAATGCTCAACATTGGAACAACATTCTATCATCTGAAAAATTACCAGCGTGCCGGAGAGTTTACCCGGCAATCACTTGCCATAGCCGAAAAACTTGGAGACAAGAGACAAATAGGAAGATGCCTGATGGGCTTAGGCGATATTGCACTGATGACCAATCAACCACAAGCCACAGAATACTACGAAAAGGCCCGTCAGATATCGGAAGAACTGTCATACATCCCACTGTTGATCAACACCCTCGAAGGGTTGGGCTCGGTTGCCACAACCAATAAAGATTATGAAAAGGCAAAATATTACTACAATATTGCGCTCAACACCGCTATAAAAATAAAACAAACCAAAGTTGAAAGTAAACTCAACTATCTTCTTGGCAAAACCTACCTGTCACTTGGCCGCTATAACGAGGCGCAAAGCCATATATACAAGAGTTTGAAATTTGCCGATGAGAACAACATCAACGACATAAAACGCACATGCCATAATCTTCTTGCAGAGATGTTTACACTCAAAGGAGACTACAAAATGGCACTCAAACACAAGGATCTGTTCCAGATTTATAACGACAGCCTGGTAAACGACCAAAATAAAAGAGAGGCCGAAGAGATGCTCTTTACCTATCGTCTGGAGTCGGAGAAGAAAAGCATGGAGATGGAACAGAGGCAGAGGGATATGGTATCGGAGGCACAAAGCAAGGCGCAAAAGAATGTAATATTGGTATTGATAATAGGTTTGGTATTGATGGCAATATTGGCCGCAATAATATACCGGTCGTACATAGCCAAGCAGCGGATGAACAGCCTGCTGACCCGGCAAAAACAGATTATCGAAGACCAGAATATTAAGTTACAGGAGTTTAACGATGGCAAGGATAAGTTTTTCGGGATAATGGCGCACGACCTAAAGGGGTCGTTCAACTCAATAATTGGCTTTTCGAAACTGATGAAAGAGGAGATGCCTCATTACACAGCCCAGGAACTTACCGAAATGGCCGATGCAATTTACTTGTCGGCCAACAACACTTTCAAACTGCTGGAGAACCTTATTGAGTGGTCGAAAACAAAAATAGGTGTGGCAAGTTTTGAACCCATATTAATCAACTTCACCGATTTTGCGGCCAAAAACCGTCACCAATGGGAGAGTAACACGGAGGCTAAAGATATCACACTTAATATTGCCATTGACCATAAATCGACTTCAATATATGCCGACAAGGATATGCTTGGATCGATTCTACGCAATCTGGTAAGCAATGCGGTAAAGTTCTCGCCCCGGGGAGGTGTTGTCACCATTTCGGCATCAAAAACCGACAACGGCAATGAGATAATGGTTGCCGACACAGGGATAGGCATGACCCAGGAGAGCATCGACGACCTATTCAATATAGGGAAGGTAAAATCGCTCCCGGGCACCGAAAGAGAGATGGGAACCGGCCTGGGACTGCTACTGTCGTTTGAATTTGTGAAAAGACACAATGGCCGGATAAAAATAGAGAGCCAAATAGGGAAAGGCAGCACATTTAAAATATACCTTCCATCACGTAACTCCGAACAGCAGGCTATGCAAACAACTTAAAGACCAACGGTAAATGAATGACCCATAGATTAATTAGTTAATTTCCATAATAATATCCTTCAAATTGCTTAGATTCCGGAACTTCAGGAAAATCTTCAGGGTATATGTATGGAAGGTGGGCGAATGGGCTGTCTTTAAAATAAATACGCTTGGTGAAAGTTTTATTCCCTCCATAGTAAGGCATCTCGAAAGTAAATTCACCCAACTCTAATACTGCCACAGCCGAACGTACCATAGGATACTCGATAGTGTGATCGTCAGTTTCTTCACTGTAACCTAAAATATCGGAAATGGTTAAAATAAATTGATTATCGTCGATGGGCTGTATGTTGTACTTGCCAACAATATCGATATGAACCATTTGGCCGCCACCGTATGTGTAACCAAATCGGTTCATGTGGCCAAGATAGAAATAGTCCAGATGGTCGTAGTAATTTGGGTTAGCAGAGAAAGTGCCGGATACATTAATCATAAACAAAAAATTAAATATTGAAATATTTTTTACAACCAATTTAAAAGAGCTTTTTTTCAGAACGTTTAATTAAAATACAAGTTGATAGAGCATTCTGAAAATTCCAGGTGCTACTTTTTTATCTTTCATAGCCTGAATTGAGATTTTTACTTTTTCTTCTAATTCTTTTGTAGGTTTAAGAGGAGGAGGAAGCGTTCTCCCTTCATAAATCCGGTCCAGAATATCCAATGGAGTTAGATCGGCATTTTGCATTATTTCCTTTTTCCACACAAAATTATCATCTTGAAGTTCATCTAACAGAAATCCTGTCCACGCACCAATGATGTAACTTTCGTTGTCAATTCCAGGTTCTTCATAAGGTTTCGGATTGTTGCTCCTGGCCAGAATTCTCAATGCGTTTTTTAATGTTTCGGTGGAATAGATTTGGGCCGGATAAGCACTATATAAACTGGAAATCATTTCGTAATAGTGAGCCGTACCTTCAATTCTGTCGAAATATGTTGCTGCGTTAAAGTCGTCAGGATAACTGTTCTTATAATGCCGGTAATTTGACAGCACCTGTAATATTATAGAGTCTTTTTCGGCTGATTGTTGTACAGAGTTGGCCTCCAAAAGTAATTTATATAGCAGGTGTCGTTCTGTTCTTGCCTCTACATTATCGAGCATTGGATTTCTCCCTCTGTTGTGAATAGTTTCTGGAGTTACCCAGTTATTATCTTGCTCCAATTGGTGAAACATTTCGTGGTTGTAGGTCAGCAGTAAATCATAAGTGCCTAAATATTGATAATTCTGATATTCCAAAAGGTTTTTCAAAGCATCTTCCGATAAAGCCAGATAGGTACCTTGTATGCTGTCGTTTTTAAAATAAGAAAAACCAATATTGTATCTGGGTCTTGCAGGACAGAGCTCTTTCAACTCTGTTGCTGTTAGAATTTTGACGACTCCATTGGGCGAAATAAGCCAGGATCTATCGTTTTCGATACTTTCGACCGCGACATACAAACCAACAACACTATTTTCGGGCCAAAGAGAATAGGCGATTGCATTATAGTGTTTAATTTGATTGGCAAATACAGGAATAAACAGATCAACAGTTGTAGGTGAGCTCTGACAATCCACGCCGAAACAAAACCCGTTTTCTTTGATATCGGGAATAGTTGCCGTTTCACTATAAGGAATCGGAAAAATAAGTTTATGGCCGATATAAATAGTAGCAATAATTAAAACTACCAATATAATAACTGTATATACACAATATTTCAAAAATTTGACAATCCGTTTTATCACGCTGCTTGTTTTTAAATATACTATAACGGTCCGTGGCTTTAAACGGGTGCGGATTTTTAGCACTACCTTTAACACTACGAAGCATAACATTCAAATTTACAAAAAAAAACATAGTTAAAAATAAGAATTAGGAGTGTTTTATTCTTAAATAAGTCTTTTTTTGCATCAAGTTTTGTTTTTACCCAGCCCTGAAAAGTTAGATATTCTAAAAAATAGACTTAGGGAAATATCACCTGAGTATATTGCTACAGGGCACGGAATTACTTATTAAATAAAAAATTAACACTTAACAAAAAACAATAGAGATGAGTATTTTTACAGAAAAATTTAAGGAAGTAATAAGCCACGAAGGCGTTGTTTCCATTTGTAGCCAGGGTGCAGACGTTGTGCATTTAGTAAACTCATGGAATAGTTATTTAACCATCACTTCAGATGGCAGGATATTATTGCCGGTAGGTGGGATGAAAACTACTGAGGCAAATATAAATGTCAATCCCAATATCCTAATGACTGTAGGTAGCCGTGAAGTGGAGGGACTGCGTTCGCCAGGAGCCGGATTTTTAGTTAAAGGGCGGGCTGGTTATTTGTATGATGGAGTGTATTTCGACAACATGAAGAAAAAATTCCCGTGGGCACGTGCCGTTATGGAGATAAAAGTCGATGATATAAAGCAAACGCTTTAAACACAACAATAAGGCGGGAAGGCTAATTCGCTTGAATGTTGACAGTTGACAATTTAGTTGATGCACTGAATAAGTGGAGAGCGGAGAGTTGAAAGTTGAAAATTTTCAAAGATAACAAAAAAATCTGTTCACATAGTTGTTCGAAAACGTTTTGTTATTTTTTGAATATTCGGACAAAATGTCAGGCTTTGACAAAATGGCAAACGCCTATAAATCAGTGGATTTATAGGCGTTTTTAAACGTTTTGATATGCTACCCAGTGACCCCATCGGGACTCGAACCCAAATCGTCAGAACCGGAATCTGATATTCTATCCATTGAACTATGGGGCCAAAACTGCTGCAAAGATAGTATTTTTTTGTTTACTTATTTCCTCTCATTGCAAAAAACAGTTCCGTACTTTTCTTTTCATCCTTCGGCCACAGAAAGGTGAACGGCGGTTGAATGCTGCTGACCGGGCTGAAGCACTATGGTGTCGTCGAAACAGTTGGCTGCTTCAACACACACAAAGCGGGCATACTCTTCATCAGGCATATCCAATATCAACCTTGCGCCCTCCTCCCACGGATTCCAAAGCACTGTCGTATTACTTCCACTCTTACCTGCCGATATGCTTCGGCCAAGCGATGCATCGTGTATCATACAACCGTCGGAGTGATTAACATAACAACGATCCACAAAACCATCGAGGGTAAAATAAGGGTCTTTCTGCATCCGCCTCTCGGTAGAGCCGTTGGGATAATAGTAATACCCGCTCAAGCCTTCAATACTCACGTTTTCGGCATTTCCAACGGCAAAGTATGTGTGAAGTGCGGCAGAGTACTGCATCTCCACAGCTCCGGTATTGGTCACGGTCAATGTTGCCGTGAGTGTGGTGCCTATTACGAAGGTCATGACTGCCTTAAACTCGAAATGCCAGAAATAGAAACTCTCGTCGCTCGACTCTAACTCAAGTTCAAGCTCAACAGTGCCATCGGGGTTTGCTTTTGTCGATTTCATTGTCCACTCCATCAACCGGCCAAAACCATGCTTTGGAAGCGACTGATCGACAGGCGATGGCCCAAACCACGGAAAACAGACCGGAATACCGCCCCTTACAGCTTTCCCTTCCCTATAGTCGGCATTGGGACTCAACCAAAGCATCTCCTCCTCGCCGGCAGGCTTAAACGACACTATATGACCACCATACAAAAGAATCGTGGCTGTGGAGAGGCCTGTATCGATATCGGCATACTTAAAACCATTATCATTCAGTTTAAAACTTATCTTTCCGTCGATACCGAAACGGTTGTTTAATTTTTCAATTGTATTCATATTTTTGAACCGATTAATTTTCTAAAATTTTTATTCCAAATAAAGTGTCTGAGTCCCGGTTTCACTGCGAATATATACCATTGCTGCAAAGCACGGTCATTATTCGGTGAAACGGCATAACTCAGTCGGCAAGATAATGAATCTGGTCGAGCATGATAGGAATATCTGATGCCGGCACGCCATTGGCAGTGAGATACTCCTCATCGGATCTGAAGGCTTCGTGAAACTCATCGTGACTGCCAAAGAGCGAAAGAGCAGCAGAGTAACTATTTACGGCATCTTTGCGACGTCCCATGCA
The DNA here is from genome assembly GCA_039811485.1 of Marinilabiliaceae bacterium. GTDB lineage: Bacteria > Bacteroidota > Bacteroidia > Bacteroidales > Marinilabiliaceae > JAGPIS01. Next base: position 21,374 of record JBDHYT010000003.1, read on the forward strand.
CCAATAGACGTGCGAAAGGTTAAGCACATCGTGTTTGGTCCTACCCTTCTCAACAACCTTAAGGTAATAACGCTCGGCCTGTTCAAGTTTACCAAGCACAAAATAACACCAGGCAATAGGTCGCCAGGTATTGGTATTCCCCGGTTCGAGATATTCCACTTCAAAGAAACATTTGAGGGCATCATCAAAATTCTTCATCTCAATATGGCAGTTGGCAATGCTAACCTTGGTGTGTATATTGTCGGGCTGCAGTTTACCTGCTGTTGTGTAATATTCGAGAGCCTTTGCCGTCTGATGAAGTTTCATATAACAGAGAGCAATCTTCTTTTTGGTCCAATGGCTGTTGTCGGCCAGCAGATCGGCCTTCAGATAGTACTGCAGAGCCTTGTCCCAGTCGCCATTCTGTTGATGGCAGTATGCTATTTTCTGAATCACGGCTGTTTCGTCGTCACCGGTACCCGATAGTTGCTGGTAGATGCTGATTGCATCGGCAAAAAAATCTTTGGAAAAGAAAAATTCAGCCATCTGAACCATCCGTTTTCTGTCGGGAACCATGATGCGGAAAAACCAGCGGTTCTGAACATCAAAAATACTGTTGAAGATATCTTCGAAGTCGCGATGACTGGGAAAGACCTTAAAGAAACGGTACAGATCCTGAATATACTGGTTGGCAAGGCTGCCATCACGCTTAAATGGGGATGTGGTGGCTTCGTCGTCCCTGATCTCTTTAATCTGGTCGAGTTCAACGCCATACATCTGGGCCATCATCTCCTTCTGCGAATTGGCAATGTGCGGAATGCTGAGCACCAACGAATATTTATCGGAGTTGCACAGCATTGTTGTCTCGACTAACTTTACCAAAAGACCACCATTTTTAAACATGTCGGACTCATTTTTAAGTACATCCGACAGGAAATGCTGTTGCAGATAGAACGGCAGAAACCAGTTGGCGGCAGTGGAAAAGAAAGGGAATTGCTTCAGTGCCTTGAAGGCCGACATAAAAACATCAGCTCCTTCCATCTGCCAGCGTGTAATCTCTTCAAGCTTTCCAAGCAGTTCGGGTTGCTGGCCAAAAATATCTTCCCATTCCGGATTTTTACCCTCCTTATATTTATCGCCAACAATATTTTCGATATCAAATTTTTCGCGCAGATTAGGCTGGGCCTTTATGAGTTCGGGAAATATCTCCTCATTCATCTTTTTTGATATCCGGTCGGTTTCGCGGGTTCGCATAATGTTCACAAGTGTCTGAAACATCAGCTCTTCCATGTTTTTCTGTTCCATCAGCACCGTGAGCTGCTTCCTAAGTTTATTGTCAACTTCCCAGCGGTTGCCATGCTGAAACAGCGACAGAAGCAGCGACACCCGGGCACGTGCCGACACCTGAGGCTCAGGGTGCGTACAGAGTCTGATCAGTAGTGCTGCCATGTGCGGACAAAACCGGTTGGCCATAGAGAGCCATACGGCACTTACAAAGAAAGCCTTTTCGTACCAGGCCACTTTTGGCGAGTCGAACAACGAATGCAGTAGAGGCAGCTCGTCTTCGGTTATGTCGATGGACCACAGGAAATTGAACAGTTTGAGCTGGATGGAGTAAAGCTCCTCCCCGCCTGTCTCATCCGGATTGGTAATCCGTTTCAACTCAATGAGCGACAGTAACGACTCGTAGTTTTCAAGAATATCGCGAAGCCTGTCACCTTTAACACCACGCCTCACCGAATAGATGAATAAACCAGAATTCTGCTCGAGAATAGAGTCGGAAACCCTATCGGCTATATGATAGAGCGACGACACAATCTGAAGGTAAAACGAGTCGCGCTGCGGATCGGGTGCTCCCTCGATGTTGTAGCGCAGCATACTGCGGTAATTGGTTTCAATATTGTACAGGTCGTCAATAGCATCGCCAAGTTTCGACGAGCGTGCCATCACTTTAAGCATATCGATGGCACTCTTAAGCCTGCGCTCATCGATGGCAGTGATAACGGACTGATATTGTTGCTGTGTTGTCTGCACCTTTTATTACTTTGATTTATACAAATATACCAACAGTTGACGACAAAATCAGAATCGAAACGGATTTTAGCCATTATTTTATCCTACTTCCGAAAGATAATTAATCAAAAGAATCGGCGATAAAAACTTTTTCAATTTAGGAGAAAAATGATTCGAAAAAAACACAAACATTTTACACAATAAGTTTGTGAATTGAAATATGAAATATTGAAAAAAGTTCATTCATCCCTATTGTCTGGATGAACTTTAGCCTTAGCTATTTGAGAATGTGGGAGTGTCTTCTCGATTGTTTACCCAATAAAATTTGGGCATGATGTTGTGATGACAGTGGGTAAGTTTAATTAAAAGAGCAGAAAATAGAATTGCTTGGTAATTAAGGATTTACGTAAATTTGTCATTGGAAACTATCAATTGTCAACTAATTCATAATCCCACCCCATGCGGGGTTTAGTTTGCAGTGCTGTCTTTATCCGTAAGCTGCGCTTCGCTTGCATACGGTTACTGATGATGTATCCCTGCGGGGAAAACCCAATAGGTCTTAAACCAAGCACTGTGGGTCTTAAATAATGCCCAATAACCCCTAAATCATCACCAATAAGGTCAAAATAATACCATTTTCGGGCGGTTCCCACTTTTGCAAGGGAGAAAGCAATAACGGTAAAACCTGGCATTTCAAGCCTATGAGTATTGTATGGCAGTATCAGTAACCTCGGCCTTCAGGCCGTGGCTATGGCTGTCTTTCCATACGGCTTTAGCCATGACTATGGTTGTGATTTTTCGTTTGTATGCACATGTTTGTTCTCAATCCGGACTTAATCAATGGACAATTGACAATTGATAGTTGACAATGACAGAGGCCGCCCCGGTTATGGAACAGCCTCTCTAACACCAAACTTTAGCTATGAAAAAAAATCAATTTACAATCTTATGACGATAAACTTTATTGCCCGAAAGTACCTCAACAATATAAACATTACGAACTGCAGGCAACTCAACCTCAATGCGTGATGAAGCTCCATCAACACTCTTAACAAGCTGCCCTGCAAGATTGTAGATATTCACCAAAGTTGCTACCGATACATCATCAACCTCAACAACAGCTTTACCGATAGCTGCAAATACTTTGATATCAATCTGGTTATGCCCGTTA
>JBDHYT010000004.1:0-22699 GCA_039811485.1 Marinilabiliaceae bacterium
AATCATATTCATGTTTAAAACTTTATAATTCGCAAAAGTATCATTTTGTTTTTTATATGCAAGTTTTTGTGATGTTTTTTTGCAAAAAAAAGAGGCTGCTCAAAAAATGGCAGCCTCTTCTCTTAATGATTCTTACTATCTATTCGATTGTAATTGGAATGAAATTCTTCTTCTGGTTATTGGCTTTATCGGCAACAACAAATTCAATGTGGTAATTTCCCGACATGATATCGTAGGGAATCGAGGCATTGAATAGTGCGTGAGACGATAAATTGTGCTTTTTACCGGTAAGAGAAATCGTTTCGGTAGCTTCCCAGGGAGTGTCAATTCCTTTGTTGGTGGGTACAGCCCTAATTGTAGCGGTAACTTGCAATAAATCTTTGTCGTCGGTAAAATCGGCGTTGAGGATTATTGATTGACCGCGGCTATAAAGAGCGTCGTTTACCGGAGTTTTAATACTCATTATTGGTGCAGTGTTGTCTTTGCTGTCATCATCGGAACAACCAATGATAAAGACCGACAAAGTGAACAGCTGTAGGCAAACAAGAAATTTAGTAAATCTCATAATATCCGTTTTTGTTGTTATCTGCCCCGGCATCGTTTTATGAATGCCGGAGCAGTAATTGTTAATGTTAGAACCGTTAATTCAAATCTTATTTTTTGATAAGTTTGGTTGTTAACGTGTGGTTGTTCTCATTTATTTCGACAAAATAGACGCCCGGTGCAAGGTTTCCAACATCGATTCTTGCCTCTTTCGAACCGCTATTGACGCTTTCCTGCTTAAGGTTTTGTCCGGCAACCGAGTATATTCGTACCATTGTATTAGCCGAAACATCTGATGATTTGGATATTACCACATAGTCGTCGGCAGGGTTGGGGTACAGACTCCAGCCGTTAGCCTCCAATTCGTCTATTCCTACACGGTTAATTACCGATACGTTTACTGTATGTACAGCAGTTGCGCCATGTTGGTCGGTGATTGTCAATGCAATAGTTGTTTTGGCAATCATCCTTGGCTCAAGTATCAGACTGTTATCCGATAGGAAGAGCTCTACTATGCTGTTGTCGGCCGAACTTGCAGTATAGGTGATTTTGTCACCATCAGGATCGGTAAAGTAGTCGTTGAGATTAACTTTTAACTGCTTCTGTTGCAGGATAACATCCAGATTATTAAATGGTTTCTTTAATTCTGGCTTTCTGTTAACATTCACAACTTCCACATTTACTGCAAGAGTATTCGAGTTTTTATACTCATCAGTTCCCTTCAACGTAATTGTTGTTGTTCCTGCCGATTCGTAATCGGGCGAGTAGGTTAGGGTTATCAGCTTGTCGCTCACTTTCATCGTTACATGCTTGTTGGCTCCAACCAATTCGTAGGTACATTTGTCACCCTCCTTGTCCTCTGCTTCAATCTTTATTTCGATGGTTTCCATCTCGTTGACTGTAAGTTTTTGTCCGGCAGATAGTTTCATCGAGGGTCCCTGGTTGACGTGAAGTGCAATTGCCTTACTCAATGAGGGATTTACTGGATCGTTGGTTTTGACTTCAAGTTTGGCAAAGTTGTCAACGTTGTTGCTGAACTGGGCATCAAAATCGAGTTTGATTTCAACCGTTTCGTTGGCCTTTACCGTTCCCTGTGCTGGTGAAGCTATTGTAGCCCAGCTTGATACTTCGTTCTTGTCGGACATGGCCTTCACCATCCAGCCAAATTTCGAAACAGGCGAGTCGGCTACGTCTTCCCAGGTATTGTTGTATGGGTAGAAGAAACGGCCTTTAACCGGTTGTGGCATTTGTGCTGCACCTTGTGGGTGAGAGGCATCGAACGGATAATTTATGACCACATAAAACTTCTCGTTAGGATAGAATACAATGGGTTTGCTGAGTTTTAAGGTTATAAACTCACCTTTGTCATCCTCTTTTTCAATCTTATGTGTATATGATTGTTCGAGAAGAACTTCGGCATCATTAAGGTTTTCTGCACCTGAACAGATGAAGAATTTGATCTCCGAATCCAACAGTTTGCCAGGTCGGTACCATGTTTTTACATGTGTGAGTTTAAGTCCGGTTGCAGGTGCTGAAAATGCAGTAGCATTAACGAACTCTGTTCCGTCGCCCAGACCTATGTACGTGTCGGGTACCTGAGCCTGATCGTATTCGAGAACCACATCGTAATTCTCGGCTGATATTGCTGTCAGTCCTGCTTTGATTGCTGCTTTAACCGACGATAAATCAGCCTGGCTGGTCATTGACCGGTAAGTCTGTTTGGCGAGTGAGGCTTTTTCCGATCTGGTGAATGATAATGATAAGTCGTAATTCAAATCGTCCTTTCCCTCAGCATTCGACAGTATAATACTCCTTGTCTCCTTATGTTTAGGAGTGTTGGCATTAATCGTAATATCATCGCCTTCAAGATTTGCAACAGGCGGTTGCTTAACAGATGCCGAAATAGGGATTAGTACACTGGCAGGCAAATCGTTGCTTGTGAATACAATGTTGGCTGACAATTTTTCATTTTCACCGGTAGGACTTATGTAGGCACGTAATTTCAGTGTTTCACCAGGATTAAGTTTGCATGGTTGCCATGATGTAAATGCCGCCGGTACAGGCATCCACATAAATGCACCACGGTTTTCGGCATAATACTCCAGGCGGGCCTCCGAGTCATCATCAAGTTTGATAGACTTGAAGGTTAATAATGCACGGCCATCATTTCTGACTGAAAATTCCTGCATATACTCCTTTTCCCATCCTGTTGCAGGGTCAGTGTATGCCATTACCGAACCAAACCTGATGGTGTCGGGGTGGGTTAATAATGCTTTTCCGTTTACTTTCAGCATTACAGGGATTTCAACACGTGAATCGAGGGGAGTGTTGTTGAAGAGCGTCAGTTTATTGCTGTAAATACCTTTGTTGAGGTTTGTTGCATCAAGAGCAATGTTAAACTCTGCACTCTCCTGGGCTGGTACCCTCTTCTTTATTCCGGGATTGAAAGTTATTGCCATACCGTTTTGAATAAAGTTTTGGTATGCAGCTACCCGCACAGCTTCGGTTCCGGTTGCATTTTCGAGTCCTATCACTCCTTTATCTACAACTACCATTCCCTGGTCGGTGTGTTTGTACTGGAATTTGATGATACCGTTTTGGAATATGATAGCCTCAAAACTGTAATCGTTGCCCAGACCATACATGTCGAACAGATTGCTCCACATAACAACTACCTTGTCATTGTAAACTTTGTAGAATACTCCTGAGTTTTCCACACCCGGACGATTGTACTTGTGCAATCCAAAGTATGGTGCTATTATGTTGTTGGGTTCCAGAGTACTCGGGAAGTCACCCGGAAGAATCCATGGCGGATTAATCATCGGTGTGGATGTGGTTATAAGTCCCTGCCAGCTAAACCATATCTTGTTTGTTGGCTGGTTGTAGAATTTGAATTCGAACGGAAGCTCTACTGCTCTCCAGAACTGTTGGTTATCATCAAACCAGCTTTGAGGAACTATTGTTCCTTCTTCAGTAATGTCAATCCATTCGTACTTTGGCGCATCTTCGTCTCTTGTGGTCTGATAAGAATACATAAATTCCGGTAATGATGCAGTGCGAACTTTGTCGTTCTCATTCAGATAGAGCCAGTCGGTGCCTGATGCTATAAACTCAAGTGGCGATTCACCATCATTTGTGATGGTTATTGTGTGGTTTTTCAGTCCGCCGGCGTCAATAGTTTCCCTTATTTCATCGGTATCTACGTTTATCATTGGCTCGGCTGTCACTTCACCTTTTACCCCGATGGTAAACTGTTGTCCGTTTTCTGCCGTGATAGTTAATGTCTCTGTATGTTTACCAAATGTCTTTGTGTTATACTCAATTTGGAAATATTGTGCCGATTTGGCTTTTACTTCCAATGGGTAAACTGCATTTGCAAGTTTAAACGCACTTCCGGTGATTGATGCCGACTGCAGGGCAATATTCTTATTCCCGCTGTTGACAATGTCGAGAGTCTGATAAACTTTTGTTCCTCTGAATACGGTGCCAAAATCTACTAAATCTCTGTCGGCTGTCAGATTTGGAGATCCACCGGATGTAATGTTGGCAGTGAATTTTACTGTTGCAACAGGTTTATGAGGATCATTGCTTATGATGCTGAGAATCTGGTTGTTGATTCCTTCGTTGAGGCTTGATGTGTTGAGTGTGACATTGATGGTTGCCGACTCGCCAACACCTAATGTTCCTTCTGTCTTGGAAACCGATTCGATAAGGTTTTGACCCGGATGCTTAATTCTGTAAATAGTCTGGTTGGCTTCAAGATGACCGTTTGTATAACCTCCGATTTCGTATTTGTTTCCGTTTATTACAAATGCGTCTTTGTAATCGGGATCGCCAATACCCACTAAGCTCAATTCAAGATCGCCGGGATACATCATCTCGATATCTTCAAAGAGGTAGTCGATGTCGCCATTTTGATACAGAATGATCTGGAATGTTACCTTCTCATCTTCAAAACCCTCCTCGTTGAATACGTCGGTAAATTGTATTGTCAGTTTACCGGGCTGCTTCAGATAGTGGATGCTACCGCTTCGGTTGATGTCGAAAGCCCACATCATTGCCGATATTACTCCTGCCGGTGCACACTGGTTGTCAAGATAGGGCGGGAAACAGGTTCCTAACGGTCCTTCCTGGTTCAGGGTGAGTGCTCCGTAGCGGGTGAGATTGATTTTGCTGATTTTCCGTCCGAAGAACGGGAATTCAAAACCAAGATCGATATTGTAGTAGTTGTGGCTTGAATGGGTGTATCTGAAATATTCTGTCATATCCTTGCCGTTCTTCCTGATATCGACCCAATTGTAATCGAGCACTCCTCCGTCAATATTACTTTCGTATGAATATCCGAATTTGTGTGTCGAATAGTCTTTGGGAGTAAGTTTGTTCATCATGAAAAGTGGCAGTTTGAAATCCAACGGATACTGACCACTGTTGGTGATGGTGAACGATGCTGTGGGTTTATCGCCTATTGCCAGATTGTTGAGAGCAACAGACTGGGGATTAACGGTTATTTCGGCCGGTGCCGTACCTATACCGAACAGGCGTATCTTGTGTGTGTTGCCTTTATTATCCTCAAGAATCAGAAGGCCATTGTCGTTACCAACATTGTTTGGTGTATATCTTACGGTAAACTCGCTAATGCTTCGGGCAGGTATTGAGTTTACTTTTTTGATAATTTTAAACTGGTCGTCTGAAGTAGAGGCTTTTAGTTTTGCAAAATCACCATAACCGGCATTTGTTACCGGAATGATAAGGTCTTTGCTCAATCCGTAGAATACACTTCCGTAGTTGACTACAGCCACATTGGTAAGTGATGGCATCTGCTCTGTTACAGTGAGTGTAACCGGCAGCCTTACCTCTTTTTCGTCGGGGTCGTTGGATGCAATCACCAGGTTGGCCTGATATTTACCGTTAATCAGTTTAGATGCATCGGCCGAAACTGTAACGTCCTGATTTGCCTTTCCGGTGATATGACCATTGGAGGGAGATAACTCCAAATATTCGCCCAGATATCTGTTGCGACTTATCGCTCTGGTTGACCACACATAAGTGTCTTTGATAAGGGCTGATAGTGGCATCCATGACTTTCCAAGGTCGAGACTCATGAAACAGTTGTCGGAGTTGGATGCTGCAGTCTCTGTTTGCGCACCTAAGGCGTAAGGGTTACCCTGTGGGACGTGAAAAACTATCCAGAATACTTCGTTGTTGGCAAAGTAAAGCTGCTCGTTGAGCTGTACAGTGTGGTCGTAAACTGCGTATGTGTAGCTTGTAACCTCTTGTGCATAAATAAGATTGCCTGGTTTGAGCACATCTTTGTAAACCTCCATTACCACGTTTTCTGTTGCCGGGTTGTGATTCAGAATCATAGCAACATGGGTGAGGTTAAATCCCGCGGTATTGGTTACCTGGTATCGTACAGCCGACGATGTAGTGAAGGTGCCATCACTTTCGCCAATCACATAAATGGTACCATCGCCATATTTAATCTGTTCCTCTGTGTCGTTGAGTGTGATTTTGTCGAGTGTCTGAACCAGATTGTTAGTGTGGCGGGCAGCAATGTTACATTTGAAATTGCCTGTTGTTGCAGATGGTTTGGGGTATGTAATTTCTTTTGATGTGTTGCTTAACTGATGGGTACGATGTCTCATTATTCCTTCCCATTTCAATGTACCTTCATCAAGGTTTTCGATTGAAAATATTGACGAAGACTTGAATCCGCCTGCTTTGTTGGCAGTCATTGTTAAGCCTGAAACAGGAATGTTGATGTCGGGTCCAACATTTGTTGTTGCTGATACGACATTTGAAAGAGCCGATTTGTTGGCCCATCTGTCCATCGACCGTATTGCAAAATAATATGTGGTCAACGGCTTCAATCCGTTGAGGTCGTACTTCATTACAGTGCCTGCGGGCTGATTGTTGTTTACGCTTACAATCTGGGCTTCGAGATAATTTTCGGGCGTGATTGGTGCTGTGTGGTAAAATATCTGGAAGTTAGATGGATAGTCATCGTCTTTGTCCTGAGGAATTGTCCATTCAAGTGATGCAAAATCCTGAGAGATTCCTGTAAGCTTAAGATCGTTTACCTGATCCGGAGCAGCACCTTCGTTTCGTTTAAGTGCAAGTGCTGCATCGATGTAGCCAATACCAAGTTTACCTTTATAATCGGGGTTGTATTTATCTACGTCGTGGGTCGAACGTTCAAGATAAATCCGGAGTTCGTCGGCAGTAAAGTCGGGAGCTCCAAATTGTGATACTGCCAGTGCGGCAATACCCGATACGTGCGGACAAGCCATCGACGTTCCTTGCAGATATCCGTATGTATTACCCGGTAAAGTACTCAGTACCCCTGATGTTTCACCGTTGTTCTGGTCTCCACCTGGAGCAGCAATGTCAACCCAGGTGCCATAGTTGGAGTAGTATGCTTTTTTATTGTCAGGTCCCAGAGCCGATACGCACAGTGTCTTTTCATAATAGCCGGGATACATCTTGTCGTCAACATTATCGTTACCGGCAGCAAAAATCACTATTCCGCCTTTCATCGGGCTTCCTGGATAATGACCAGCCTCCTCGATGAAATAATCGATAGCGTCAAGCACCGATTGTTCCACTATATTGGGCTGTCTGTAACCCCATGAGTTTTGTGAGATTACTGCACCATTGTCGGCACCATAAACTATTGCAGGTGCGAAACCTCCTGATGAACCGCTTTCGCTGAATACCTGAGCTGATATAAGTCTTACACCATCTTTTTTGCCCGAGCCACCGGCAACACCACAAACGCCTAATCCGTTATTGTTGGTTGCTGCCACTGTTCCTGCCACATGGGTTCCGTGGTGGTGGGGAGTGATGTCGCCGTTACCATTGATAAAGTTAACGCCATAAATGTCGTCAATATAACCGTTGTTGTCATCGTCCACTCCCGGTTTCCCGTTTAGCTCGGCCATGTTGACCCACAAATTGTCTTTCAGGTCGTTGTGGTTGATGTCGATACCGCCGTCAACAATACATACAATAACCTCCGGACGTCCGGTCTGTACCTTCCAGGCCTCAAAAAGGTTAATATCTGCTTCGGGAATTGCGCCTGGCACCTGGCCGGTATTGTTGTAGTGCCACTGACTGCCAAGAAGACGGTCGTTGAAAGGCAGGGGCGATTCGGATGCCTTAAATTGGTTGTAAGGCTTGGCATCGCCATCAATCAGTTTTTTGATGTAGATTGGCTCTGCCACATCAATGTTGTCGCCAGCTACACTCTTATAGGTCTCGATGGCCGCCATCGGGCTGATCGAGTTGTCGATAAATACGTCGTACCAAAGATCCAGCCCATGCTTACGATGTTTTGCATCGTTTTTTGCCGAGTATGGAAATACGCGTTTCATCGATGCAGCCCTCAGTATCTTGTTGGCTTTGTCGAGTGTAGTAATTCCCGAAGAGAGTGTGCCTGCCTGTGGAGACACCTGCATCTTACTCAATGTAGCCGAAACTTGTCGCTTGAATTTAATTCTCACAACTCCTTCCTGCACATCATTGGGTGCTGTCTGACCATTGACCCCTATATGCAGCAGCATAAAGAGAGCCAACAGTGCGGCATGTTTTAATGTAATGAAATACTTCATAGGAAATTTATTTAGGTAATAAGTAATGAAATGTATTGCTACTTAAGTTTTGAGACACGTTTTTTCAACCCGTCATCTCTGAAATAATCATTGCTGCTTATTATCTGCAGAGATTTAAGTATTTTTTTAAGAGCACTGCTCTCTAATTTTTTTTTAACTATCAGTGTTTTTATTTTCTTCTCCTGTGGATTCATGCATCAGTGGCATATTGTTTATGTTACCAAAATAATTCTATTTGGTTTTTTTGGGATTATTGAATGCCACTTAATGTCAATCCCGAGACTATAATTAAAACACTCAGGATTTGAAAATTCACACTACATTACCACTACAGTAATATGATAAGATGTTGATAGACTAATAATTGTGTTGGTTGTTGATGGATTGCTACAATTCCATCAGATAAGTGACAAGGTTAATGTCGTGGTTGGTGAGCTGGAGTTTTTTTCTGATTCTGGTTCTTGCAACTTCAATGCTTTTTATGCTTTGCCTTGTGATGGCCGAAATCTCTTTACTCGTCATGTTTAGTTTAAGAAACGAGCAAATTTTTATCTCACCCGGAGTAAGATCGGGTGCCACGGCCTTTAGTTTTTTGAAGTATTCGTCATGTACCTGCTGGAAACGAAGTTCAAATTCATCCCACATATCTGCTCTTGAGCCTTCCTGTATGTCGAGAATGATTTTTTGAATTGCTGAGTGGTGCTGTGGATCAATGCGTTTTTTTAGGTTAAGAAGCTGCTCGGAGATATTGTTGAGTAATTCGTTCTTTTCGAGAAGATAAAGGACCGATGATGCAAGTTCTTTATCTTTGGTGTGGATGTCCTGATTTCGTAGCCGAAGGTCTTGTTCGAGCGTTATTTTTTCCAGGTTGATTCGTTTGGTTCGGTTTTTTGTCAGCAGATATAAAAGTAGAAATATTATTACTCCGGAGAGAAGAGTAAAAATTGTCATGTTAGTGATGATATTTTTTTTGGCCAGTTCTGTGTTTTTTATCTCCTCCTGTTTCTCGTAGTCGGCTCTTATCTCTATTTCGGTCTGTTTTTTTATGGTCTCCTCATTGGTAAAGTTGTTGTTTAGCAGTTTGTACTGTTTGTAATAGCTTAGTGCCGACTTGCAATCGTTTGTAGCCTCTTCTATTTCAGAAATCTGTTTCAATGCAGTAAGACGCGTTGTTTTTGCCCCCGACGATTCTGAAAGACGGAGTGCTTCAAAGGCACTCTCTCTGGCTTTATGGTAGTTTGCTGTTTTCAGATAGTAACTGCAAAGGCTGTTGTGCGACTTGGCCATCCCATTTAAGTCGTGTACCTTCTGCCTGTAGTCAAGTGATAGATTGTAGTAATGCAGTGCTTCCGTATTTTGATTGTTGTCGAAGTATTGTTTTCCTATGTTATTGTAAATGACCCCTAAAGCCTGGTAGTCGTTTTTGTTCTCAGCCGAAGCTAAGGCTTTGTTGTAATATTCCAGGGCATTGGCTCTATCGTGTTTATTAACATATATATTGCCTATGCTGTTGTATAATGAGTGTACCTGTTGCATGACCAGGCAATTTTTATCAGCTGAATTGTTGTATATGAACAGGGCTTTTTCGTAAAATAACAAAGCCTTGTCGTAATCTTCCATCCGGTCGTATAGCACTCCTATGTTGTGGTAGAGTGAAAATAAAGCCTCTTCGTCGTTGGTGTTTTCGAGCAGAGTCAGGCTTTTAAGGTAATTCTTTTGTGCACTGTAGTTATCGCCCGTTAGCAAAAGGGCATTTCCCAATTTTTGGTGTGAAATCCCGATGAGCCTTTTGTCTTTTGTCTTGTCGGCCAGTTCGAGAGCCTGCTCTGCATATTCAATTGCCTTACGTATGTCGTCGGACCAATAGTAGTCGGATAGTTCCCAGAGTGTCTTTATTTTTACGGTAGTGTTGGCAGCATATTTTAACTGAACCGTCAGACTGTCTGTTTTAAGGTTGGAAGTTGCCTTTGCAAGTTGAGTATATTGTATGAAAACAAATAAAAGAGACACAATGTACTTTAGAGTATAATTTTTATTTGTAGCCATCGATATTTAAGTATTCATTCGGTTGTTTCCCATTGATATTGCAATGATAACAATTTTTAACCGAAAATCACTTTGAGGACGGGGTTTTTAATGGTAATCAGAAAAAGACGCAAATTATCTTAAGGGATTTTCTTAGTGCTTTTAAGCCATTGTATAAATGTGTTTCAACTGTACGGGGTGACAAATCAAGGATTTCGGCAATTTCTGATGCTTTCATTCCTTGTATATAGCTCATTTTAAGGCATATTTTAGGTTGTTCAGGAAGTTGGTCTATCGCATTATTTATTTTTGAATATTTTTCTTCGTTCGCGATTTTCTCAAGCACATCGTCATCAGCAAAATATTCAATGGCTTTTTCTGAAATTTCAATGGCAGCGTGGTGTGTCTGTATCATTTTCTCGCGTTTTATGTGGTTTATTGCCTTGTTGTAAACAGATTGGCGCAAAAACGACATAAATGATTTGCCAAATTCGATATTGTCTCTGTTCAGCCAAACCCAAACAAATACATCCTGAACAATATCTTCGGCCTTATCCTTGTCTGTAAACCTGCATGCATAATATACCAGATGAGGGAAGTAACAGTCGAACAATTCCTTGAAGTCAGACTCCTTTCCTTCCTTAAGCCCTTCTAATAGGGTGTTAAGATCCTTACCTGTCCTTTTCACTTTCTAAATACAAGGTTGTTTTCGATGCAAAATTAATTAAAATTTACATTAATCCTTTTTTTAATCGATTTAAACTTCTTTTTTTTTAAAAAATGAATTGTACATTTAAAAATATTCAAAACTATTCGCGTTTTGGTTAACTTAATATTTTAGAAGGACGTTGGTTTGTTGTGCTGTGTTTTTAAAATAATTGATAATCATATCGTTTGGCTGATTGTTTCTTGTCGTTTTTTAAATTAACAAAAATTAACAAAAAACCATTACGTATTTTTTAACGTTCGTTTGCTTATATTGTGAAGGCGCAACTAAAAGGCCTGCTAAATAAGAGGTAATGAAAGCAGAGATCGTTTTAAAATATCTGACCGGTGACTGTTCTGACGAAGAGCTTGTGATGATAGACCAATGGCTTGATGAAAAATCGGAAAACCGTGAATGGTTATTCGAGTTAAAATCACTTTGGGATAGACGAACCATTGCCGATTTTTCGCGTCGTGAATATTTGGACTATCATTTTAATGAAGTACTCAGGAAAATAGAGCTTCAGGAAAATTCCTTATCAACACCGGCTTCGTCAAAAAATAGATTTTTGATTGCCGCTTCGTTGATTGCAGCTGCCAGTGTATTGCTTTTCGGAGTTTTTATTGTTAGTCGGAATATCGGAATGGTGTCTAAGGAAAATTATATAGTCGAATCTGTTAGCTCTGCCGACTCAATTCGTCGTATCGTTTTGCCCGATAAGTCGGTAGTATGGTTGGGTGCCGATTCTAAAATTGAATACTTGCCATCTTTTTCGGATAAAGAGAGAAAAATAATTTTGAGTGGTGAGGCATATTTTGATGTTCGGAAAGATTCAACCAGACCATTTAGGGTACAAACTCCTGAATTTACAGTTAAAGTTCTGGGAACCAAGTTTAATGTGTCGTCGTTTAATAATATGGAATCGGCTGGTGCAACTCTTTTCTCAGGAAGTATTGTAATTGAAAATGATAAAGAACAAGAACTGCTGTTGCTTACACCTGGTCAGAAATTGAGTTATTCGAAGGACAAACGTCAGATGTTGATTGAGACCGTATCCAAGGATAATGGAGCTGTTCTTCTAACAAAAAACAATTTTATTACATTTAATAGTGCTTCCGTAACTGCCTTAGTTAAAAAACTTGAGTATGCTTACGGAATAAGTTTGAATCTGGATAAAAGACTTCTTGATAGTGACCTCACTTATTCAGGTGTTTTGCCAAGACAAGATTCAATTGAACTGGTACTCAAAGGGCTTCAGAACGTAATTCCGTTTACGTTTGAACACCTGGACGACGGAAGTTTTTTCTTAACTGGTTCCGACTAACTAATACTTAGTGCCTTACCCCTTTTTTTGAATTAATCAGTTTGCCATCATTCGATGATGGGAGTGTTGTTGTTATGATTTCGTGTGTTGTTAAAAACTAAAATTTGTAAATAATTACTAATATGAAACAGGTCTTAATGAAATGTTTGTCGCTTAATGGCTTTAAAATTCTGCTGTTAATGATTATTGCCGCAGGAAGCTCAGCTTATGGACAAGATATTTCTGTTAATCTAAATTTGCCGGCAGGCAAATTGTCAAGGGTATTGGAGGAGCTAAAAAAACAGACATCTTATCAGTTTTTTTATGAAGATGCCATTGGAAATGTTGAAGTTGGAGCCACAAAAGTTACTGCAACAACAATCAATCAGGCTATGTCGAAGGTCTTGGATGGAACAGGAATCGATTACAAGATTGATAAAAAAGTTATTTATCTCTCAAAAAAGTCAGGTTCTAAAACTGCACCAACAATTAAACCCAAGAAGCAGATAACAGGAACAGTAGTTAGTGCATCAAATAATGAGCCTTTGGTTGGAGTTTCGGTTGCAGTAAATGGTGTCGATGGTCGCTACGGAACAATAACCGATTTCGATGGAAACTTTTCGTTGGAAGTAACCGATGATGACGTTGTGGAGTTTAGCTATATCGGTTTCGTTGCGCAAAATAAACAAATAGGAAGCCAGACCAGATTTTCTGTTGTGCTTAACGAGGATAATAAGTTGGTTGATGAGGTGGTTGTAACTGCTTTAGGTATTAAGCGTGAGAAGAAAATGCTTGGTTATGCAATTCAGGATGTTAAAGCTGAAGCTCTCAACAAAACAGGAGATCCCTCAATAACAAGTGCACTGCAGGGTAAGGTAGCCGGTTTGCAGATGAATACCTCAAGCACAGGCTTGAGTGGTTCTACAAAGATTACACTTCGCGGAAACTCTTCACTTACCGATAATAATCAGCCTTTGTGGGTTGTTGACGGAGTTCCTTTTAATGATAGTAATGACTCGGGAGCATCTTTATTTGGAGGTGTTGACCGTGGTGGCGCAACCGTGGATATCAATCCCGATGATATTGAGTCAATCTCGGTTCTTAAAGGCCCCAATGCAGCTGCTCTTTATGGTTCAAGAGCCGGTAACGGAGTTATTGTAATTACTACAAAAAAAGGAACCAAGTCGGCAGGTTTTGGTGTAAACTATAGTGGTAGCCTGACCTGGACAGAAGTAGCATCTACTCTTGATATGCAAACAAAATACGGTCAAGGTACCGCCGGAGTTTATAATCCCAATTCATGGTATAGTTTCGGTCCGTTGCTGGATGGGCATGATTATGTAGGCTGGAATGGAAAAACAATGAAATTTCAGAAATATGGAAATAAAATGAAGGATTATTTCCAAACCGGATTTGCACAGACTCATAATGTAGCAATTGGTAATGTTACCGAAACATCCAACTATCGACTATCTTTTGGTGATACACGTAGTGACGGACTTTTCAATAACGAAAAACTTTCGAAAACAAATATTGATCTTAAGGCTGGAATGGAAATGAATAAATATCTGAGTGTTGACTCTAAGATATCTTTATCACGTACTCTTGCTGAGAATCGCCCTGTTTTTGGAACGGGAGGAGAGGTTTTCCAGCTTCTTTTTATGCCCAATAATATTAATCTTAGTGATTTGAAAACATTCAGGGATGAAACCCACCGCCACATCAACTGGGTTGGCCCCGAGAGTGCAACCCCTGTGTTGAACCCATATTACGTTAATTACGCCTACACCAATATGGATGAGCGCTGGAGGGCGTTCGGATATTATTCGATGAAACTGAATTTTACACCATGGTTGTACGGTACAGCCAAATATTCGTTCGATTACTATCATACCAATATTGAAGATATTAGCCGTACCAATGGTATTGAGGATCAGACAAATGAGCGACTTACTTCTAAGGAGGACAACTATTACGAGCAAAACCTTGAAGCTATCCTTTTCGGAAATAATAAGCTGGGTGATAAGTTAAGAATCGACTATTCTATTGGAGTTAACGAGATGTATCAGAAGACCCATTTTCTGCTTGGCAAATCGAGTAACATGAAGACACCAGGCTATTGGTATCATAACTCCGCATTAGGTTTAAATGCTGCAGAACAAGATCTCTCAAAGAGAAAATCAAGGTCTCTTTTTGGAACTTTACAACTTTCTTGGGACGAATATTTGTCGTTAGACCTGACAGCCCGCAACGACTGGTCGTCAACTCTACCAGCTGATAATAACTCTTATTTCTATCCTTCGGCTAACCTTAGCTTTGTCTTTACCGATTTTATGGATAAGAGAGGTAATTCGTTGCCTTCCTGGGTTACCTTTGGTAAGGTGAGATTATCTGCAGCTCAAGTAGGTAAGGATACTGATCCATATAAGTTGGTTACTATGGCTCATTGGACACAGGAGATGGGAGGACCAAAATTTACCCTTGATGATGCTATGGCCAATCCTGATTTAAAGCCTGAACTTTCATCATCCTTTGAGGGTGGCTTAGATATGAAGTTCTTTAATAATAGATATGGATTTGATTTTACAATCTATAGAAGTTTGACCCGTAATCAGATAATGACTGTTCCTATAGCGTCGTCGTCGGGTTTTTCTGCAAAATGGATTAATGCCGGAGAGATTGAAAATAAAGGTTTTGAACTTATGCTTTATGCTACTCCGTATAAAACAAAAGATTTTGTGTTCGACCTTAACGTGAATATGGCTCGTAACATATCTACGGTTCAAAAACTTGATGATGGCTCTAAATATATAAGTTTCAACTTCCGCAAAGACAATCTGTTGGTTGATGTGGGTGCTGTTGAAGGAGGTAAACTGGGTGATATTTACAGTAATAAAAGTTACCAGCGTAATGGTGAGGGAAAAATTTTGACAAGAAATGGGTTGCCTCTATTTGTTTCAGGTCGTTCCAAACAGGCAATTGGTAATATTCAGCCCAATCTGCTAATGTCGGTAACTCCTTCATTCACATATAAGAGCTTTTCTCTTTCGGCTTTAATCGATGCCAAGTTTGGTGGAAATGTAGTGTCGATGTCGGAGGCGGTAGCAACTGGAATGGGAACTGCAAAACGAACAGAATTGCGTGAGAAAGGTATTGTTATCGATGGTATTGATGATGTGACAGGGATGCCCAATACAGTGGAGATATCTGCCGAAACTTATTATAAAACAATAGGTTCAAAAGATGGTGTTGCCGAAGAGTTTATCTATGACGCCTCTTTTATACGCTTTAAAGAACTCTCTTTGTCATATTCGGTGCCTGGCTCAGTACTGAAATCCACCCCCTTCAACAGTATGAGGTTTTCTATTGTGGGCCGCAATCTTGGTTACCTGCTTTCGCATACCCCAGGAACCAGCCCCGAAGGAGGGTTCGACACATCGATGTTCTCGCAGGCAATCGACTTCACGTCCGTGCCATATTCAAGAACTTTTGGCTTTTCGTTGAATCTTAGTTTCTAATTATTCAGTAATATAATAATGAAAGTGCTTAATAAGATATACGTTTACATGATTTTAGGTCTGATGTCAGTGTCAGTATCATGTACCGATGGATTTGAAGACTTAAATAAAAATCCGCTTAACCCTCCCTATGTGCCATCGCAAAAACCTGACGAGCCTGGTGAGGAGCCCGAGGGCGAATATGCCGATATTGATCTTTCCGTTAAAATTAGTACGGAAGAACTTGATGCGCTAAAAGAGGGCGTAAATGGTATTGGTGCTATTTTCAAAAGTTTCACTTATGAGGGGTTGGTTGATGATTATCAGCGCGCTACCAATTTAACCCACGATATTTATGCGGGTTATTTTGCCAGCAATAATCCTGGTTTTGTTAATGGTTCGCCTAACTATATATATACCGAAGACTGGTCGGGACGTCGTTGGAATCATTTCTACAAAAAACGTAGCACCGAATATAAAATGCTTGCAAGAACCTTCAGTTATGTGGATCGGGAGAAGTATAAAAATGCCTTTTATATCACCCGTATCTATTATGCTTTCCTGGCATCAACAATGACAGATACTTATGGTGATATGCCTTTTGTAGGACTTGTGAAAGCTGAAGAATTAAGCCAGGAGGCTAAGTATGATACACAGAAAACAATATACGACAAAATATTCAGAATGCTAACTCAGGCTGCCGATAGCATTAAGCCCGGTGCTTCGTCGTTTAAATTTGAATCGACAGATGATAAATGTTATGCTGGCGATGAAGATAAATGGGTTCGCTTTGCCAATACATTGCGGTTGAGACTGGCGTTGAGAATTTCAAACGTCGATCCCGAAAGAGCCAAGAAAGAGGGCGAGGCGGCTCTTGCCCATCCCGGTGGCATTATGCGCAACCAGAATGACCGTATGCGTACCGTGCCTAATCATGCTCCTGTGTCGATGGGCGGCGAAAATTCAGGAGGCCAGGAAAACGAGGTGGCAAACTGCAGCTTCAGATATGTGGATGTTGTTATGTCGAAAGATATGGAAGTTGCTAATAAGAGTTTGAGTGAAGATTATGATCCGAGAATGGAAATATGTTGGTTCCGTCCCACCGATATGTCATCGTTGCTGTTGGGATATGAAAACCATCGTAATGATTTCAACGGTTGTGAAATTGGAAACAACAATGTTTATCGTGCTTCCGATGAGTATTCTGTGCTAAGGGTTAATGCCTGGGAAAGTAAGGAGAATTTGCGTAATGATTATTGGTTTGGTTATAGTCGCGAGTTTATTTGGTTTGGTTATGCCGAAAGCCGTTTCTTGCTTGCCGAAGCTGCACTTCGTGGATGGAGTGGTGTTAATGGGTCGGTAGAAGAGCTGTTTAAAGATGGTATTCGTGAATCAATGAACTATTACTTCATTGCAAACCGTTTTGCCGACAGTTATATCAATGGTCTTAAAATATATAACGGCCAGGCAACCAATCCATTTGTTACTGGTGATAAAGAAGGTATGTTGGAGCAGATTATCACCCAGAAATGGCTTGCCATATTCCCTAACGGTAACGAAGGATGGGCTGAATTTAGAAGAACCGACTATCCGCGCCTGCGCAACCATCTCGATAATCGTGATGCTAATATTCCGGTGGGCAAATTTATAAAACGGATTCAGTATCCATTCTCCGAATATGATTACAATCCGAAGAATGTGCCATCAATGTCGGCAGTTAATCAGGCTACCAGATTGTGGTGGGACGTGGCTGATACCAATAATAGTTCAGGCGTAAGAAATAAACCAAATAATTTCAGATAAAACAAAAGTGCAGACGTCATTTACATGTCTGCACTCAAAAGCTAACATTTAAATTACTAATCTAAAATTTAACAGGTATGAAAAGTAAAAGTTTACTCTCGCTGTTAGTTCTGTGCATCATGGCTTTCAATATGAGCCTATTGGCACAGCAACCCTTTGGAGGATGCTGGCATCCTCAACATATCATAAACTGGACTCCGGAAAATGATCCAGATGCTAAGTTTAACCGCAGTACTATTCCATTGCAGCCCCGTTTCTACGGTGATGGAATAAAAGCCAACGCCAATCAGTATTATGATGGAAAGGTTGCTGCATGTTTGACTATGA
The DNA here is from genome assembly GCA_039811485.1 of Marinilabiliaceae bacterium. GTDB lineage: Bacteria > Bacteroidota > Bacteroidia > Bacteroidales > Marinilabiliaceae > JAGPIS01. Next base: position 17,815 of record JBDHYT010000004.1, read on the forward strand.
ACCCAATGGCGAGCCAGACTCCGTCTCAGGGTGCCAATAACTTCATTGGTTATAACCCGACATACTGGCAGTATATGGATCTTCTTATCTGGTGGGGTGGTTCAGCCGGTGAGGGCATTATTGTGCTTCCTTCTGCTCCTGTTGTTGATGCTGCTCACATGAATGGTGTTAAGGTTCTTGCTAACGTGTTTTTCCCACCTACAGCTTTTGGAGGACAAGCCGTATGGGTTAACCAAATGTTAACTAAAGAGGGCGAAACATATCCTTATGCCGCTAAACTCTATCAGATTGCAAAGTATTATGGTTTCGACGGATGGTTCTTGAATGAAGAAACAGTTGGTGGCAATAAGACAGCTTGGTCTGCATTTATTAAATATTACTTCGATTTAGCCCAGGCAGATGGTAATGACCACATGGAAATACAGTGGTATGACATGGGAACACAGGCAAGTGGTGTAGGTTCAATCCTTCAAAATAAAAATGCATCCTTCTTTGCAAATTATGGTAGTGCCAGCTCTTCGACTATCACAAGTAATATGAACTATGTGAAAAGTTTAGGGTTTACTCAGGCAGAAGCTTTCTCAAAAGTTTATCATGGTGTTGAAAATGCACAGGGTGGCTTATCTGGTAATGCAGGTGGTTTCCTTGCTTGCTTCCCCGAAGGAGGCCATGCAGGCTCTATCGACTTGTTCAACCCTGAAGAGCCTATCTGGAAACAGGTTGTGAAAGATTATCTTGGCGGTTCAAATGCCCAGGGCACTGTAGCATACAATGCAATGAAGACTGTATTCAGCAACGAGGCCCGTTTCTGGACAAATATTCAGAACGACCCTTCTAACACAGCTGGACGTAGTGGTGGAACATGGCCAGGTCTTGCCAATGGTATTCAGGAAAGAAGTACAATTCAGGCAAAACCATTTGTTACATCTTTTAGTGCAGGTCTTGGTAAGCATCGTTTTGTGAATGGTGAGAAAAAAGGTACTCAGGATTGGTATCACCGTGGTATGCAGGATATTTTACCAACATGGCGCTGGTGGGTTGAAGGAACTAATGGTGGAACAAGAACCGATCTTTCTTTCGATTTGAACTGGGACGATGCCTATAACGTTGGTACAAGCATTGAAGTTAAAGGTAATCTTAAAGCCGATGCAGAATATCTGACTCGTTTGTATAAAACCAAACTTGCAATCGAAGCAGGCGATAAATTTGAATTGGTTTATAAAACCGAATTTGCAGGTAGTATCGAAGTGAAATTGGCAACTACAGAAGCAAATTCCACCTTTGCTACTTTCCCGGTGGTTGAAACTTCAAAAAAGAACGGTTGGAGCGTTGCCTCTATCGACATTTCATCATTAGCTGGTAAAACAGTATCGATTATAGCTCTTAACTTCAAGTCAGCTACCGCATTGAGTAACTATAAGGTTCAGCTTGGTCAACTTGGTATTATGGCCGGAAATTATGCTCCTGCTGCTACACCTGTTGCCAATCTTATGTCTCAGAATGCTCTTAAGGAATCTATTAGCGACATAAGGTTAATATGGGATGCACCTGCAAATGTGGAAAACATACACCATTATAACGTTTATATGGAACGCGAAGGTGTTAAGACTCTGGTTGGCCAAACCCGTAACGAAGGTTTCTATATTCCTAAATTCACCCGCTCGACAACCGATAATAACGTTAAACTTTATGTTTCAACTGTTACAAAGGATTTGAAGGAAGGAAATGAGGTTTCAATAACAATGGATTATCCTGCTTTAGGTTTGCCGGTTGTTTCTCTGAAGGCGTCAAAAACCCTTGTAAAAGTGAACGAAGAGGTTACCGTTACTGCACGCGCTACTAACTATCCTACAGCTTATACTTGGACTGTACCTGCCAACGCCGAAATTGTTAGTCAGACAGATAATATTGCCGTAATTAAGTTTACTCAAGAAGGTGCTTACGATATCAAAGTTAATGTTGTTAACCAAACTGGTAACGTTGATTGCGAAGTCAAACAATATATCGAAGTCTCTAACAACAAGGTTGTACAAAACCTTGCAAAAGGAAAGACTATTCATTCGGTAAGTGGTTTTATCGACCCGGAAAGACCTCAGTGGCTGATTGATGGTGTTGAGGTTCCTGGAAGTGTTCGCGATAAATGGTGCGTTGGTGGATCTAAGAGTCACTGGGTTATTATTGACCTTGAAGCAGCATACAAACTATATCAGTTTAAGATTTTTGACTGCGGACATAAAGAAAATTACTCCGATAACTTTAAGAACTTCAAAATTGAATTGAGTAAGGATCTTTCTGAGTGGACAACTGTCCTCGATGAGAAAGCTCGCCCTGAAAACACTAAGAATGACTGGATTAAACCAACAGTGGCTCGGTATGTACGTTTCACTCCCTATGATGAGGAGATGCCTATTACCATTCGTATATGGGAATTCCAGGCATTTGGAACAGAAAGTAACCTGGCCATAGAGTCAAAGGGTGAACAGTTTGTCAATATCAATTCTACTCTGCCTCTGTCGTTAACTTATTCACTCGGTGGTGATGCAAAAGAAGATAATTTTGATATTAGTGTTGTTTCAAGCAATAGTTTGATAACAATAGCGAATAAAGTAATATCTGATGATAACGTTACTTTTGATGTTGTGGGAGGTCCCAATGCTGGAAAGTCAGAGTTAACTGTTGTGCTAAAGAATGGAGAGTACTCTAAAACTGTTAAAATAAAGGTTGTTGTTCAGGATCCTAATAATACTAACTTATTGTTGAATAGGCAGTTTACAGCGACTTTAGATGGCTCAGGCTATGACGTTCCTAACAATGAAAACAATACAACTGGAGCAATCGGTACCAAAGGTATTAATGATGGACGTGAAGATACTTGGTGGAATAGTCCTTATGCTAATAACCGAGTTGCAAAACATGTGTTGGTTTTTGATTTGGGAGAGAATTATTTAATTAACTCATTTGTTGCTAAGTTCAAACAAGCAGGAATGATGAAATTTCCTACTGCGGTAGAGGTACTTTCTTCTCTTACTGGTGAAGCTGCTGATTATGTTTCTGTAGGTAAAATATCAGGCTCAAAAGAACTGTATGAGGTCAATCCGCAGGAAGTTCTGAAGGCTAGATATCTGAAATTTGTTTTGAGTACTGCGAGCTATTATGGATTTTCTTTGACTGAGCTCGAAGCCTGGGGTAAAAAGGATGAGGTTAGCACCGGTATTGGCAGTGTAGAGAAAGGTTCATTCAGTATCTATCCTAATCCTGTTCGTCGTGGCGATTCATTCAGATTAGAAGTGGAAACCGGAAGTACAGTTAAGGTTTTGTCTTTGTCTGGTGCCGCAATTATAAATGAAGTTGCTGCAAATGATGTCGTTTCTGTTAATACTCAGAATTTGCAACCAGGTGTGTATGTTGTGGTTAAAGAGTTTAATGGAACTGTGCAAACTGCAAAACTGATTGTGAAATAATCCGTTTTACAGACGCTATAAAAAAAGAGTGCAGCCTCAGGGTTGCACTCTTTTCGTTTTTATTATCAGTGTGTTACTCTTCTGGCGTTGCTTTGTTACTCTTTACTTTGCCAAACATAAGGTTCAGGCCAAAGCGGCCGGTAAGGATATTGGTCTCTTTATAATTGAGGGCGGCAAGAATATTGTCGGTGGCCACAAACATATTTACAGGCCCCAGGTTGAAGTTAAGTCCCACGCCTATGTTGTCGTATGTTTCGTAAGCCATCGTGTAGAATATTGCGCCCTCTATCCAGCGTGTTGGTGCAATGTTGGCTCCAGCCGACAGTGATGTCTTCCAGCCTTCGGGAAGCTTTATGCCGGTTGCCAAACCGCCGATACTGAAGTTTGATGTCAGGTTGTAGCGTGCAGTAAGATTCACGCGTGTGTTGAGTTTGGTGGTGTAGGAGCTCTCCGTCTCCTTAAATTTCAGATTCTCATTCAACGACTCTTTCAGCTCTTCCCAGTAATCATTAGCTTCGTCAGGATTCATTGGATCTGAAACAATATCCTCGCTCACAGAAAATGAGGTGTTCATGGTATATTCAGTCAGGCCACTTCCCCAGGTGAGTGAGCCCAGGTCGGTAACCGACAGACCTACCGTTAGTGCAGGTATTGGTTTTAGGCTTAATCCAAAGTCGGCAGCCCATCCCATATTGTCGGCGTTGAAGAGCGATGATGCAGTAATGTCGTCAAATTCTATGTCTTCAATGTCGCCATATTCATCCTTGATAATTTGGCCTTTGAAGGATGACGTGAAATTGATGTCGGGAGAAACCATTATGGACATTGGGCGTTTATCAATTGCGAATTTCATCTTATTTGTTTTCATCGACACTATGCCGTTTAGCATTTTTAGTCTGACGCCAATAGATATAAAATCAGTTAGTTGCCTGCTGATGCTGACGGCTGTTTCGGTGTAGGTGTTGATGTTGATTGCTGCATTGGCATCAAACGACTTGTTGGTACCCAAGCCCCAATACTCTTTCAGTCCATAGCGGAGGGCAAAAATATCTTTGTTGAACTCTGCCGATGATTCAACATTGGTTTTCATTGTAAGTGTGAAATAATTCTTTCCAATAGAAAACCCCAAACCAATGGCAGGAATATTGCCATCGAGCATTATCAGGTTGTTGTTGGTGGCCTTTGCAGCCATTCTATCCATGGTTTGATTATTGATTGTCAGCTTATTGTCCCACATCATGTCGTTGAGGGTGAATGGTGAGCAGACTACCGAATAGTTATGGTTACCCAGTACAGGTATTGCAAAGAACCCTTTGGCCACTGGTTGTTCGGCGGGATTGATGGTGTTGTTGTATGGGTGGTTTTTCAAAAACCACTCCGATTTTTGCTGCGAAACTGCGTTAGTAGCAAAGAGTACAACAATT
>JBDHYT010000005.1:0-21936 GCA_039811485.1 Marinilabiliaceae bacterium
AATTCCAAATCTCGAGTCAACATCAAGAGCCTCGAGATTTTTTTATTTTACGCAATACGTAGGAGACCGAAGGGATATGGTTTAACAGACGATTTATATATCAAAATGAACTCACGAGGTAAACCACTTACCGAGTTTGAGTATTTCAAAGCAGGATTTGCAGAAATAATTACAGACACTAAACAAAGAAAAAGATTTGAAGAATCCATTGATGGGAAATGGATTGATACTGTTTGGCACATTATACTGCATTCAGATTCACTAACTGATGAAGACGACATTGCATTAACAGTTGATAATTCTTTTCTCAATTTATTTAACTTCATTACTTCGGTTATTTCTTTCAAAAAAGATTTGAAAGACCAAGACGAAAATCGTTACAAAAACACCGTTGATTCAGCTGAGTTATTAAAAATCATATACAGCAACACGGAAAATCAAAACTATCTGTTTGACACTTTAGACGCTATTTGTGAGCAAGAAAAAGAAAATCAGACATTTTGGAACGACTTGTTTTATTACAATAAAGATGAATTTAAATCAAGTAAAACAAGATTATTTTTCACTCACAAAGAAACCAACCTTTTAAAACGTTGTTTATTCAACTTTGCAGATTTCAGAGGTTTTACTTTACCAGAACAGATATTGCTTTTGGCTTGTTTGACACATTTAAAAACACCAAGTAAGACATTTAACGACCAAATCAGAACAGTAAGGAACTTAGTAGTAAATTCAGAAAACGAATTGCGTGATAGTGTTTTAGGAAACAGCTTTACAGAAGTTGAAAACTTTATATCTAAAGACGATTTACAAGTTCTGAAAACATTCAAAACTGACCAAATAGAAGAAGAAAAATCTAAGAACGATTATATCAAACAAGCGACTTCTGATAAACAATCTCTTCAAAAACTTGAAGACAGCGACTTATTACGAGGAAGTATTTCATTGTTTCCGTTAGACAACAACCTAAAAAATCGAGCATACAAATTTTTGGATATTTTTGATGAAACAGACTTTATTCAAGATTTTCAAACAAAAATTAATTTACTATTGAGTTTTGGCGACTATTCACAAGATGACGGTTCATTAACAAACTTGATGACAGCTAAACATCGTAACATAAGAAGTTTTCTTACGACACCTGGTTATAATAAATCACAATTTAAAACTAAAACACAATCAACATTACTGGCTTGTTTGGATTATTTTATCACTAATAACAGTACTGTAATTTCGCAACCAATTGACAATGCTCTCTCGGCATACGTAACCAATCCTAAAGATTGGAAGTATTATTTTTTAAAGTATCCTTCATTCAGAGAAAACTGCAATCAAGGTTACTTTAATTGGCATAGCAATAGTGATTATTGCATTTGGAAGATGAAAGAAAGGCAATTTAATGGTTATCATTGGGATCCTTTTTTAAATGAGCTAGCCAAATCAAGCAAAAAATTAGAGTTAGAGAATAATTATGGTTCTAAACTTGTTTTTACTCTTAATAGAAAAAAGATATTAATTTCTTCCATTCCTAATGGTTTTCTATTTGAAAACGGAATGACAGACAGAACATTAAACACTTTATTGGATGAATTAGAAAGAAATGGGACAATTGACAATGACGGCAAATTTATCGTTGCTCAAAATATAGATGGAATAGATACCGAAGACAGAATTGAAAAACTTAAACAGAAAATAAACGAAATAAGTAATAAACAGAACGATTAAACAACAACGCCAGCCGACAACAGGCGGTTTGAAACAAACAAGTTTCTAATATGAATTCCGAATTTAGCCGTTTGGAAAATACTTTTGAAGAAGAACAACGTAGAGAATATTACGAAAATGGAAAATTGTTTGCTAAAGGAAGAAAAGACTCAACAAGCGAAAGTGAAGCCGAATACAAATAGATTTTGAAAAACAAGAAGAAATGAGTAAAAAATCACATTATTGGTATTAATAATGTGATGTTTTGTATCTTTGTAGTCAGAAATAAATACTTAAAATAGTATGCAAAGAAAATTATTGCAGCAATTATTAGAGTGGAAAAACAGTGATAAACGCTTCCCTCTGCTATTAGAAGGTGCAAGACAAGTCGGTAAAACTTATCTCCTTGAAACACTTTTTGGTAAAGAACATTACCAAAATGTTATTCGCGTAAATTTTGAAAAAGCAGATTCGGAATTACTCGCATTATTTGACGGGAATATTGAGCCGCACCGAATTATTAATTACTTTTCGCTGAAATTTAATACGACTGTTAATCAAAAAGATACGTTGATTATTTTTGACGAAATCCAAGAATCTCCTCGTGCCTTGACTTCTCTAAAATATTTCGCTGAAGATGCGCCCGAATACCACGTTGCAGCTACAGGTAGTTTGCTTGGTATTGCCTTGCACAGCGGCACTTCGTTTCCTGTTGGAAAAGTAAACAGATTACAACTTTTCCCTTTGGATTTGGAAGAGTTTTATTGGGCATTCGACAAGCAAAATCAAACCGCAGAAGCACACGAAGCCATTAAAAATTTACAAAAACCGCTGATAGAAAGCGATTTTCGAGATTTATTTCAACAATATTTAGCTGTGGGTGGAATGCCTGCCGCAGTAAAAGAATGGGTTGAAAATAAAGATATTAACATAGTTGAAATGATTTTGAAAAATATTCTTGCCGACTACAAAGACGATTTCAGTAAACATACAACTAATGCTGAATCTCGAAAAATAGGCAATCTTTGGCGTAGTGTTCCACAACAATTCGCCAAAGAAAATCATAAATTTGCTTACAAAACCGTTGAGCCATCGGCTCGTGGACGCGATTATGCTTTTGCTCTCGATTGGTTGATTGATGCGGGATTGATTTACAAAATTGACCTTGTGGCCCACGGCGACAAATTACCGTTGTCGTTTTACGCCGATAATTCCGATTTCAAAATATATGCTCTTGATGTCGGTTTGTTGCGACAATTAGCAGGATTGCCCGCTTCTGTTGTGATTGGCGATAAAAGTATTTGGTCGAATTTTGGTGGTGCATTTGCCGAAAATTTTGTTTTACAGCAACTTCACTCACTTGGTTTCAACGAAGCATATTATTGGGCAAGCAATGCCGACAATCCGAAACAGCCCAAAGGCAAAAGTGAACTTGATTTTGTAGTTTCGACAAACAATACTATTTTTCCAATAGAAGTAAAATCAGGTGAACAGGTCAAAGGACAGAGTTTGCGAGTTTTTCGAAATAAATATAATCCTGAATTAAGTATCCGTTTTTCACTTAAAGGGTTGGAATACAAAGAAGGATTATTAAATATTCCGTTGTATTACTCATTTTTACTTAACGATTTACTTTTAAAAAAAGATAGTTTGCTAAGTTCGACATTTGCATTTTGAAGAAGCAAGGCTGAAACTTGGTCTAACCCAGGAAGAGCTTGCTGAAAGGTGCGGGACAAACTAATCATACATTTCACGAATTGAGAATAATGCGAGTGACATAAGACTTTCAACCTTGATGAAAATTATTCAAAACAGGGCTTGGAGGACATCTAAAATTAACACTTCAACTCTAAAAAAAGAACGAACCGCCAATAACTAAGGTCTCATTTCCCCCAAGAGGCATGAAATGAATTGAAAATCAACGGAGTCAAACCGCTGTTGAACGAAACCGGCCAAACAACTCTATGGAGTTTGCAAGCTAAATGTTAATTTACAGAAAGGATAGCTTCATCGTTTTATTTGTTTTAACATTTAATTGTTAATACAGCAATTATTAATTGAAGATGAGACACATACAAAAGATAAGAATTCAAAACCTCTTAGTCAGGTTAGCTAAACGGAACATTCGGAACTTAAATAAATGATGTTATTTTATTATAAAAAGGACTGTTCACTAAATTGAACAGTCCTTTCAAAAGCAGGTTAAGTATAATGGTAAAAAGATGGTTTAAATATTGGATGCAATCCAGTCACCTACTTCTGAAGTTGAGTATGATTTTGTACCTTCGGCAATATCCTCGGTAACAATGCCTTCGGCAATAGATTTGTCAACTGCGGCACGTATTGCTGCTCCCTCCTCCTTAAGGTTGAACGCATACTCAAGCATCATTGCTGCTGATAGAATTGTTGCAACAGGGTTGGCAATATTTTTGCCTGCAGCCTGAGGATATGAGCCGTGAATAGGCTCAAACACGCTGGTGTGGATGCCTATACTTGCCGATGGCAGCAGACCCAAAGAGCCGGTGATAACACTGGCCTCGTCGGTAAGTATGTCACCAAACATATTTTCAGTCACCACAACATCAAAATGCTTTGGCCAGCGGATAAGCTGCATTGCTGCATTATCAACAAACATATATTCAACCTCTACCTCTGGATAATCGGGTGCTATTTTTTGCGAAATTTCGCGCCACAGGCGCGATGTAGCCAGTACATTTGCTTTGTCAACAATAGTAAGTTTTTTCCTGCGTAGCATTGCGTAATCGAAAGCCAGACGTACAATTCTTTCAATCTCTTCGGCTGTGTAAACACAAGTATCATAGGCAGTTAATCCGTCTTCGGTTCTTCCCTGCGGACGACCGAAATAGATACCTCCTGTAAGCTCGCGGATACACATGAAGTCGGCACCATCCACAAGTTCGGTTTTTAATGGTGATTTGTGTATCAGTGATTTAAATGTGTTTACAGGCCTCAGGTTGGCATAGAGGCCAAGTTTCTTGCGCATTGCAAGCAAGCCCTGTTCCGGACGTACCTTGGCTTTCGGGTCGTTGTCAAATTTTGGGTGGCCTATGGCACCAAACAGAACTGCATCGCTTTTCATGCAGATTTCGTGAGTCTCATCGGGATAGGGATTTCCCACCTGGTCGATTGCTGTTGCACCTACCAGTGCATGGGTGTAACTGGCTGTGTGTCCGAATTTACGGCATACTGCATCAACTGCCTTTATTGCCTGGTCAACTATTTCGGGGCCTATTCCGTCGCCTGCCAATACTGCTATATTCAAATTCATGGTTTAAGTTTTGTCGGTTTATTTTTTCAGGGTTGATTCAGTTGAAATTTTTAACTCTTCATTTTCAATCAGGTTAAGCATCTTGACTGTTGCTTTTATTGCTGCTTCAGTCTGGTCGGGGTCAAGACCGCGTGTTTTATAGCTTGTCCCGTTATATTCCCATGTAATGATTGTCTCTACAAGGGCATCGGTTTTGCCTCCCGGAGGAATTGATACCCAGTAATCTGTCAGTGTAGGATGCGTTTTCCCAAGTTTATCATAGATTTTCCAGAGTGCCTTTGAAAATGCATCATACTGACCGTCACCTCTTGATGTCTCTTCATACTGGGTTCCGTTGATGCTTACCGAAAGGGTGGCCACAGGTTTCATTCCGCGTGTGAGTGAAAGGCTGTAGTTCACCATCTTGATTTTATCATCTATTGAGCCGTTTTTAAGAGCATCAGCAATGATGTATGGCAAATCTTCGGTGGTGACAGTCTCCTTACGGTCGCCAAGTTCTATAACACGGTCGGTAACAAGCTTCATCTGCTCTGCATCAAGCTCAATACCAAGTTCTTCCAGATTCTTCATTATGTTGGCCTTACCTGATGTTTTGCCAAGTGCATATTTGCGCACCCGTCCAAATCTTTCGGGCAGCAGCTGGTTGAAATAGAGCTGGTCCTTCTTGTCACCATCGGCATGCACACCGCTGCACTGTGTGAACACATATTCACCGGTGAGAGGTTTGTTGGCAGGAATACGGATTCCTGAGAACGACTCAACCATCTTGCTTACATGTGTAAGTTTTTCCTCATCAATATTGTTTTTGAGTTTCAGATGGTCGTTGAGCACTCCTATCAGACTTGCCAGCGGAGCATTACCTGCCCTCTCTCCCAGGCCGTTAACGGTAGTGTGAACACCGTTAAATCCGGCCTTTAATGCTTCAAATACGTTTGCTGTGGCAAAATCGTAGTCGTTGTGTGCATGAAAATCAAAATGAAGATTGGGATATCTTGATTTTATTGTGCTGCAGAAATCCTTCACCTGATCAGGGTTCAGAATACCCAGAGTATCAGGCAGCATGAACCTTTTGATTGACGAATCCCGCAGACTGTCGAGCATGAAAAACACATAATCGGGTGAATTGAGCATACCGTTCGACCAGTCTTCAAGATATATATTGACATCAATACCCCGGTCGTTGGCCAGTTTTATGTTTTCAAGTATATCGTCAACATGCTGCTGTGGAGTTTTGCGAAGCTGCGAAGTGACATGCTTTAATGACCCTTTTGTGAGCAGATTGAGCACTTTACCGCCGGCATCCTTAATCCACTGAATGGATACACCACCATCAACGAATCCCAGCACCTCAATCTGATGCAGGCGGTTGTGGCGTACTGCCCAGTCGCAAATGCGCTTTGCAGCCTTAAATTCGCCGTTCGACACCCGTGCCGACGCAATTTCAATCCTGTCAACTCTCAAATCTTCGAGAAGCAGTCGGGCAATTGTTAGTTTTTCGGTATCGTTAAATGACACTCCGGTGGTCTGTTCACCATCGCGGAGTGTTGTATCCATTATCTCAATCATTTGGGGCGATATTATTTCTGGGAATTAAAATTTCTGAAGTGTTTTTTCGAAATCTTTCACTTCATTTTTGAGGCTTAAGAGATAGTCGATATCATCGTAACCATTTAACAGACAGTTTTTTTTGTATGGGTTGATATCAAAACTCTCCTTTTCGCCTGTCGCTGCAAGTTTTACATACTGATCTTCGAGATTTACCTCGATTTCAGTTTTCGGGTCTTTGTTGATGGCATCAAACAGTTTTTTCAGGAAGCCTTCTGAAACCACCACTGGCAGTATGCCGTTGTTAAGTGCATTATTTTTGAAGATATCGGCGAAGAAACTGGATATCACTGCTTTGAAACCATATCCGGCCACTGCCCAGGCAGCGTGCTCACGGCTCGAACCTGAACCGAAATTTTTTCCTGCCACAAGTACGCTACCGCTATAGGTAGGATTGTTGAGCACAAAATCCTGTTTTGGTTTTCCGTCTTTATCATAGCGCCAGTCGGCAAACAGGTTGTCGCCAAATCCCTCTTTGGTGGTTGCCTTAAGGAAACGAGCAGGAATTATTTGGTCGGTATCCACATTCTCGATGGGAAGTGGTACCATTGTGGTATTTAAAGTTGAGAATTTTTCTATTGACATGATAATGAGATTGATGGGTTATTAATTCATCATTTTTCGTGGGTCGGTAATTTTACCTGTTATGGCCGCAGCTGCTGCTACAAGCGGACTGGCAAGCAGTGTGCGTGCACCCGGTCCCTGACGACCCTCAAAGTTACGGTTGGAGGTAGATACTGCATATTTACCGGCAGGCACTTTATCGTCGTTCATTGCAAGACACGCCGAACAACCCGGCTGGCGAAGCACGAAGCCTGCCTCCTTAAGAATTACATCCAATCCTTCGGCTTTTATTTGCTTCTCAACCTTCCATGAACCCGGTACCAGCCATGCCGTTACATTATCGGCCTTCTTTCTGCCTTTTACAAAGTTGGTAAATTGCCTGAAGTCCTCAATACGGCCGTTGGTACAGCTGCCAAGGAATACATAATCGATAGTCTTACCTTCCATAGTGTCACCTGCATTGAATCCCATATAGTTGAGCGATTTGGTGAATGATATTTTACCGGCATCGTCAATTTCATCCAGTGAAGGAATTTTTTCGGTTATCGCTATTCCCATTCCGGGATTTGTACCGTAAGTTATCATTGGCTCAATCTCAGATGCATCGAAGGTCAGTTCCAGATCAAACTTTGCATCATAATCCGAGCGAAGTGTTTTCCAATATTCAACTGCTTTGTCCCATGCTTCTCCTTGTGGAGCAAACTCACGACCTTTTATGTAGTTGAATGTGGTTTCATCGGGGGCTATCAGGCCACCACGGGCACCCATCTCAATGCTCAGGTTGCACACAGTCATCCTCTCCTCCATCGAAAGATTGCGGATTGCCTCGCCGGCATACTCAGCAAAATATCCTGTACCGCCGCTGGTGGTAAGTTTCGAAATCATGTAAAGTGCCAGGTCTTTGGCAGTCACGCCTTTGTTTAGTTTACCTGTGAAGTTGATTCTCAATGTTTTAGGACGTGGTTGTAATATACACTGCGAAGCAAGCACCATCTCAACTTCTGATGTTCCAATCCCGAATGCAATGGTTCCGAATGCTCCGTGGGTTGATGTGTGCGAGTCACCGCAGACTATTGTCATACCGGGCTGAGTAAGACCGTTTTCAGGTCCTATAACGTGCACAATACCATTCTTTTCATGACCTAAGCCATAAAGTGTAAGATCGAACTCCTCAGCATTTTTGGTAAGCTGATCCACCTGGAAACGTGAAACCGGGTCAGCAATAGGTTTATCCTGGTTAAGGGTAGGTATGTTATGGTCGGGCGAAAGAGTTGTCCGCTCCGGACGAAGCACTTTTATCCCTCTTTTTCTCAATCCGTCAAAAGCCTGCGGACTTGTAACTTCGTGTGCAAAATGGCGGTCGATGTACAACACGCTGGGGCCGTTATCTATGGTGTTTACCACGTGGCTGTCCCATATTTTATCGAATAGTGTCTTTCCCACTTTAAATAGATTTTAATGTTGGTTTAGTTTTATGTTTCAGATAATCAGATTATTGTATCTTTGATATTGCATCGATGAACGACTCTACCGATGCTGTAATAATATCGGTATTGGCACCAAAACCGTAGTAGGTTCTGCCTTTGTGCTCTACCTGAATGTGTACCTTTCCAAAGTCGTCGCTCCCACGTGTAATTGCCTGAACCAGATACTCTTCCAGATGTACTTTCCGTTTGACGAGATTTTTTACGGCTGTAAATGCTGCGTGAACCGGTCCGTTACCCGAAGCTGTCTCGGTGAATACATCACCGTTTACATTGATTGAAACAGTTGCGGTTGGAATGGTGCTTTTTCCGCACACCACCTGAAGCGATTCAAGTTTAAGCATTCTTTCGCTGCGCTCGGCACCTGTACCGGCCAGTACTTCAAGGTCTTCATCGCTCACGTCCTTTTTCTTGTCGGCAAGGTCAAGAAACCGGTTATAAATATCATCAAGCTGTTCAGGTTCAATCTTATATCCTAATACCTCAAGGCGGTGTTTAAGGGCAGCCCGTCCGCTGCGTGCGGTAAGCACTATCGACGACTCCTTCACTCCCACATCGGCAGGATTGATGATTTCGTAGTTCTCACGGTTTTTCAATACCCCATCCTGATGAATACCCGATGAGTGTGCAAAAGCATTGCGGCCTACGATTGCCTTATTTGGCTGAACCGGCATGCGCATCAGTGTTGATACCAACTTGCTGGTGTTCATTATATGCTCGGTAGTAATGCCTGTTTCAAGGTTCAGGTGATGGTGGCATTTAAGTGCCATTACAACCTCCTCGAGTGATGTATTTCCGGCACGTTCGCCTATTCCGTTGATGGTAACTTCCACCTGGCGCGCTCCGTTAAGAATGCCCGACAGAGTATTTGCAGTTGCCATACCTAAGTCGTTGTGACAGTGGGTGGAAAGAATTGCTTTATCGATGTTTGGAACATTATTCATCAGGTAGGCAATTTTTTCACCATATTCGTGCGGCATGCAGTAACCTGTTGTATCAGGTATGTTACAAACAGTTGCTCCGGCCTTGATAACTGCTTCTATAACACGTGCAAGATACTCATTATCACTGCGTCCGGCATCTTCGGCATAAAATTCCACATCATCCACAAATCGGCGTGCATATTTCACCGCTTCAACCGCCCGTTCGATAATCTCTTCGGGATTTGAATTTAGTTTATGGTGGATGTGGTAGTACGATGTTCCGATTCCTGTGTGGATTCTGCCTTTTTTTGCAAATTTAAGAGCATCGGCAGCCACTTCAATATCTTTTTTTACTGCTCGTGTAAGAGCACAAATTGTTGGGTTTGTAACTGCTTTTGATATCTCTACCACCGAGTTGAAATCTCCCGGACTTGAGATGGGGAAACCGGCTTCGATGACATCCACACCGAGCTTCTCGAGCTGACGTGCTACTTCAATTTTTTCAATTGTATTAAGCTGGCACCCTGGCACTTGCTCGCCATCTCTCAAAGTTGTGTCGAAAATATATACTCTGTTATTCATAAATTTGTTTTTATTTTATTCCTGCCCTCTTCCCCATCACTTCCATTGTAAGTGGTGGGCTGCACAAAATGTGGTTGTGCAGCACCATCACTAATCTTAATTACTTTCGGGTCTTAGTTTTCTTACCACAGCACCTGTTCTCCACATTTCGCTCTCGCGTAGCTCTTTAAGCTCTGCCTCCAATTTCTCTCTGTAATCGGGTTTAGAGTTAGTGTCGATTGAGCGTTGTGCCTCATTACCTGATGCAACCTCCTGATAGAGCATTGCAAACACTGGTTTTGTAGCATCATGGAACGGTGTCATCCAGTCCAAAGCACCACGTTGTGCAGTAGTTGAGCAGTTGGCATACATCCAGTCCATACCATTTTCGGCAAACAGCGGCATAAGAGATTGGGTGAGCTCCTCAACAGTCTCGTTGAACGCCTCGGATGGTGAGTGACCATTCTCGCGAAGTACTTCATACTGAGCAAGTAATAATCCCTGGATAGCTCCCATCAAAGTTCCGCGCTCGCCTGTCAGGTCGCTGTAAACCTCTTTACGGAAATCGGTTTCAAACAAGTAACCCGAACCTACACCTATTCCCAATGCTACCACTCTGTCGTGTGCACGGCCGGTTGCATCCTGAAATATTGCGTATGATGAGTTGAGGCCTCTTCCTTCAAGGAACAGACGACGAAGTGAAGTACCTGAACCCTTTGGCGCTACAAGTATTACGTCAACATCGGCAGGAGGAACGATTCCTGTGCGCTCCTTGTAGGTGATTCCAAATCCGTGTGAGAAATAAAGTGCTTTGCCTTTGGTAAGGTATGGCTTCAGGCGTGGCCAAACTTCGATCTGTGCAGCATCAGAAAGCAGATACTGTATTATTGTACCCCTCTGTGCAGCCTCTTCTATATCGAAAAGTGTCTCTCCGGGAACCCAGCCGTCGTTGATTGCTTTCTCCCATGTAGCACCGCCGGGGCGCTGACCTACGATAACATTGAAACCGTTGTCTTTCAGGTTGAGTGCCTGTCCCGGGCCTTGAACTCCATAGCCAATCACAGCTATTGTCTCATTTTTAAGTACTTCGCGGGCTTTAGCCAATGGAAACTCTTCTCTTGTTACAACGTTTTCTTCAACGCCTCCGAAATTAATTTTTGCCATAATAATAAGTTGGTTTAAAAATGTATTGGTTAATTTTTCTGTTTTTCAAGTTCTCTTAGGTAATCAAAGAGTAGCTCCTCCTTATTTTTTGTTACAGCTACCCTGCCGGATCTAACAAATTGAGTAACACCATATTTGTCGAGTTTTTCGAACAGCTCCTGGGTCTCCTCCTTATGTCCGGTCTTTTCGATAATGGTACTCTCCTTGTTCACTTCCAGAATTCTTGCTCCGTACTCTCGTACCAGTTTCTCCACTTCATTGTGGTTTATAAGTGTTTCGGTTGGTACCTTGTAGAGTGCAATTTCCTGATATATAATATCTTCGCGAGTGAAAACAAATACTTTTAGTATGTCGATACGTTTTTCGATTTGCTGGGCCAGTTGGGTTACCTGCTCTTCGGTGGCAAACACAACCACAGTAAATTTGTGGATGCCTGATATTGCTGATTCCGAAGTTGTTAAACTCTCTATGTTTACACTTCTACGGGTAAAAATTGTCGTTATCTGATTGAGCAGACCAACATGATTCTCCGAGTAGATTGTTATTGTGAATTCCTGTTTCATAAATTCGTTTTTTAATTGGTCTGTTACTCTAATCTGATATCACTCACTGAAGCACCGCTCGGAACCATTGGGAATACGTTATCTTCTTTTTCTACCTTTACTTCAAGCAGATATGGTCCGTTGTGGTTAAGCATCCTGGCTATTTCGTCATCCAGATTCTCCCTCTCTTTAACTATTGCAGCAGGTATTCCGTATCCTTGTGCAATCATCTGGAAATTAGGGTTAATCATTATTGTGCTTGCATATCTCTTGTCGAAGAAGAGCTCCTGCCACTGACGCACCATTCCGAGGAAATCGTTGTTGAGAAGCACAATTTTTACGTTTGCCTCGGTTCTGAATATTGTACCCAGTTCCTGTATTGTCATCTGTATTCCGCCGTCACCAACGAATAGTATTACCTCCCTGTCGGGTCGTCCAAGAGCAGCTCCAAGTGCGGCCGGCAATCCGAAGCCCATTGTTCCCAATCCGCCTGAAGTCACCACGCTGCGGCTCTTTTTAAATCCGAAGTAGCGTGCTGCCATCATCTGGTGCTGACCCACATCGGTTACCATTATTGCATCGTGGTTAACAGCTTTCGATATTTTCGCAACTGCCTCACCCATTGTGATTTTGCCTTCAACCGGATTAAGCTGTTTTCTGATGATTTTATCGGTCTCAACGCGCATATTTGCGTTAAACTCCTCGAGCCAGACGTTATGTTTGCGTTCTACCACTGCTGTTGTCAGTAATGGAAGGGTATCTTTTACATCGCCAATGACAGGTACATCAGCATAGATATTTTTGCTGATTTCCGATTTATCTATCTCAAGATGAATCACTTTTGCATTTATTCCATATTTCTGGGTATTGCCGGTCACACGGTCATCGAAACGCATTCCGATTGCTATCAATAGATCGGCTTCATTGGTCTTTACATTTGGACCGTAGTTACCGTGCATGCCAAGCATACCCACGTTAAGCGGGTGATCGGTTGGAAGGGCTGATAATCCAAGCAGTGTCCAGGCAGTTGGTATCCCGGTCTTCTCCACAAACTGGCGGAACTCCTTCTCTGCCTTGCCAAGTATAATGCCCTGGCCTGCAAGAATCATTGGTTTCTTAGCAAGATTTATTAAGCGTGCAGCCTCGTTGATGCTTGTCATATTCACCTCTGGTACAGGCTGATAGCTTCTGATTTTAACAGCTTTGTTGTATTCGAACTCCACCATCTCAAACTGTGCATCTTTGGTGATGTCAATCACTACCGGTCCAGGACGACCCGAATTTGCTATATAAAAAGCTTTGGCAATAACTTCTGCTATCTCTGATGCTTTTTTAATCTGACAGTTCCACTTTGTAATTGGTTGGGTTACACCAATCACATCAATCTCCTGAAATGCATCAGTACCCAGTAGTGGCGATGCCACCTGTCCGCTGACAACCACCAGTGGAGTAGAATCGAGCATTGCATCAGCAATTCCAGTCACCACATTGGTTGCGCCCGGGCCGCTGGTAACAAAGCATACACCTGTTTTGCCCGTCACTCTTGCATATCCCTGGGCTGCATGCACTGCACCTTGTTCATGACAGGTAAGCACATGCTTAATCTCATCTTTGTAATCCATCATTGCATCATACACCGGCATGATTGCACCTCCGGGATAACCGAAAATCAGGTCCACACCCTCTTTCATCAGCGATTGCATCACTGCTTCTGAACCTTTTACCTTCTGTTTTGGAGTAGTTATTGTCTGCTCCTCAACCTGCATTGTCTGGTAAGTCATTTTAATTAATTAAGGTGTTAATAATGGTGATTATGGTGAATATTTTTAGTCAACTATTCTTACTGCGCCCTTATCGGCCGAGCTAACCAAACTCGCATAAACTTTGAGTGCTTTTGATACTTTGCGCACTCTTGGTTTTGGCTTGTAAGCATCTTTCCCTTTTTGTAATTCGGCTGCTTCCCTTGCTTTCAGCTCTTCATCCGTTACCTGCATCGTTATGGTGCGGTTTGGTATGTCGATAACTATTTTGTCGCCGTCTTTTACCAGAGCTATTGCACCGCCTGCAGCAGCTTCGGGCGAGACGTGACCTATTGAAAGGCCTGAAGTACCTCCTGAGAAACGGCCATCTGTCAGCAGAGCACACTGAGTACCAAGGTGTTTTGATTTGATGTACGATGTTGGATATAGCATCTCCTGCATTCCCGGTCCTCCTTTCGGGCCTTCGTAACGGATAATAACCACATCGCCTGCCTGAACCTTGTCGCCAAGGATACCCTCTATTGCTGAGTCCTGTGAGTCGAACACCACTGCCTTGCCTTCAAACTTGAATATTGACGGATCCACACCGGCAGTTTTTACTATGCAGCCATCCTTGGCAATGTTGCCGTAAAGAACAGCCAGACCACCATCTTTGAAATAGGCATTCCCGATAGAGCGGATACAGCCGTTAACTCTGTCTAAATCAAGCTCTTTATACATTTTTTTCTGTTCGCCAAGGCCAATCCACTTAATTCCTGCATGGCTGCTTTTGTATATCTCAAAAGCCTCTTCGCATGCCGTTGGGACTGTAACATCATAATTGTCAAGAGCTTCCTTGAGAGTTGGAAAATCCACACGGCTTACCGATGTGTCAAGCAACCCACCACGGTTAAGCTCTGCAAGTATTCCCATTATGCCTCCTGCCCTGTTAACATCCTGTATATGATAGTTTGAGTTTGGTGCTACTTTGCACAATACCGGTACTTTTCGCGAAATTGCATCTATATCCTTCATTGTGAAGTCAACCCCAGCCTCGTGTGCTGTCGCTAATATGTGAAGTACCGTGTTGGTGCTTCCTCCCATTGCAATGTCAAGAGTCATTGCATTATTGAAAGCTGCTTTAGTTGCAATATTTCGCGGTAGAACACTTGCATCACCCTCCACGTAGTATTTGTGAGTCAGTTTAACTATCTGTCTTGCAGCTTTTTCAAACAGTGCTATTCTGTTTTTATGTGTTGCCACTATTGTACCGTTTCCGGGAAGAGCCAGACCCAAAGCCTCGTTAAGGCAGTTCATCGAGTTGGCGGTAAACATACCCGAGCATGATCCGCATGTTGGACACGCATTCTGCTCAACAGCAAGCACTTCCTCGTCGCTCACAGTATCGTCGGCAGCCATCACCATTGCATCAACAAGGTCGATGGGATTCCCGTTGTTTTCGCCAGCCTCCATCGGTCCGCCTGATACGAATACGGTAGGTATGTTGAGCCTCATGGCAGCCATCAGCATTCCAGGAGTAATCTTATCGCAGTTGCTGATGCAGACCATTGCGTCGGCCATGTGGGCATTTACCATGTACTCTACACTGTCGGCTATAAGGTCGCGCGATGGAAGTGAATACAGCATACCGTCGTGACCCATTGCAATACCGTCGTCAACAGCGATTGTGTTAAATTCTGCAGCAAAACAGCCCGACTTCTCTATTTCAGCCTTCACCATCTGGCCTATGTTGTGAAGGTGGGTGTGTCCGGGGACGAACTGAGTGAATGAGTTTACAACCGCTATGATAGGTTTGCCAAATTGGTTTTCCTTCATTCCGGCAGCTCTCCATAAGCTGCGTGCTCCTGCCATTCGGCGGCCTTCGGTTGATGTTGCACTACGGTATTTCAATTTCATTTTTTACAAAATCTAAGTTATTTATATCAAAAGAGCCTTTCTCATTTTGTGAGAAAGGCTCCGTTTCATTATTTGGTTTACCTACATACCATCCTCACTTCATCACGTCTGCACCACGAGAAGAATAATAATAATGAGAATAATATTCAATGATAGGCTCATATTCCTTAGTCCATTTTGTTAACTCTAAATGCAAATATATTCGCTTTTTTCAATTCTCCAAAAAAATATCACAAAAAATACCTGATTAGACTCTTTTCATAATTAAAAATCCTGCTTTTGAATCTAATTGTAAGTATTGATTTTGTTGGGATTTAAAGACAAAAAAGTCCGATAAAAAATTTTAAAAAAACTTTTATCAGTGAGGCTTTTTTTCTAATAAAATGGTGTTTTTTTCTAACTATTTCTAACAAATCGGTAGAATAGACGATTGATTTGGGGCGAATTTTTTATTTACTAATGATATTTCCCCTGTTGGGAATGGCTTTAACTTTCTTAATGGTTTAATTATTCAGGAAATCCTGCCTTTGACTTTGTCGATTTTCACTTCTGGCAACAGCTTGTCTATGTTAATGGGGCTGTCCAAAAAAATATTTTATCCACGGATTACACGGATTATACAGATTTTTACAAGCACTTTATCTCTGTGTTTGAGTAACCATTAACCATTAACCATTACTAACGTATCTATATCTCATTTACCAATCGGTTGTAATTCTGAAATGATAGAAAAAATACTCTATATTTGTATGTGTCTCTATTTGTTGCATATACAGTATGTTAACAAAAATAGTTGCATGATATATTAACATATACTAACCTAAATCTATCCAATCATGTTTAAGAAAAATTTACTAATCATCGTTGTCCTGCTGATGGCCACAGTGCTGTCGTGCAACCCGGGAAATGACCAAAGGGTTATTGGCGTGAAGTTATACCAATATAACAACGACTTCAGCACACTGATTGATGAATGGAAAAATATTGGCATAAATACCGTTTTCATCGATGAGAACCTTATTCAAAAGCCTGATTTCATGCAACTTTGCGCCGAGAATGGTATAGCCACCTACTTTATAGCCCGCACATTCTGGAATCCTGAAAGACTGGCTGAAGATAGCACTCTTTATGCTATTACATCGAAGGGTGAAAAGGCTTTTGACGATTGGGTGCATTTTGTGTGCCCCACGCGCGAGGAGTATCGGAAAGAGAAAATCCGGTACTTTACCGATATGGTGAAAAAGCATAACCCTACCGGCATTAGCATTGATTTTATTCGGTACTTTGCTTTTTGGGAGATGGTTTATCCCGATACCAATCCGGACAGCATTCCCAATACTTGTTTCTGCGACGAGTGCCTCGCAAAATTTCAACAATATGGCAACTTTACAATTCCGGAGAACTTGAATACTACTCACGAAAAATCGGCGTGGATAGTTGAAGATCACGGTGATACATTCAAACAGTGGAAATGCGGTAATATCACCAGCATGGTCAGTGATATTGTGGCTGCCGTGAAGGAGGTGAAACCAAATATCAAGGTGAATACCCATATTGTTCCATGGCGCAAGGGAGAATTTGAGGATGCATGCGAACGAGTTGCAGGTCAGGATGTTGCTGAGTTTGCTAGGTATGCTGATTATGTATCGCCCATGTGCTACTCGTTTATGCTAAAGAGGGAACCCGAGTGGATTGGTGAATTTGTTACCAGTTTCAACGCCGAAGCACCCAATAAGGTGCTACCTAGCATCCAGATAAAAGAGGCGTATATAGAAAAATCAATTACCGGTGAGCTATTTGAAAAGTGCTTGCGAGAGTCGCTTGGCGGAGCATCACAGGGCGTTGTGCTATGGGCTTGGGATGCCTTAGACAATGAGCCGGCCTATAAGCAAATAATGAAAAAAGTAGTGGAAGAAACCAGGAAGTAAGGATAAAGTTAGATTAAAGAGAATGGTATTTTTCCATATGATAATCATCAATAGAAATGGCATTATCAATTTGTGTTCAAAATGTATTTTTATTTGTTTGCTTTTGAAATTCAAATATTTCTGGATGCTAATTTCAAAAGTGCGACAAGGTTTTTTATCGCTAAATGCCTGATTGTAAGTTATCAAAAACTACAATTAACAAAAATTAATAGACAGCAGTGACATCAACTATTGTCTGTTTGTTTTGGGGCGGTATTTCCTTTTAGAGCTGTTTTTGCAGGTCATATTGTCCCGAAGGTTTTCCTTTTTCAATGCTTTTCAAACGTTGGTTAATCCAACTTTCAGAATACCCTAACTTAATATATTGTTCTAATGCTCTATCAATAGTAAGTTCAGGGTCTTGCATTTCGTCCAAACGTTGTGATGCTACTTGTGCCAACCATTCTTTAAAAGGCTCTGCTTTCGGCGATGGAATAGACTGAATAAGCCTGAATAGTTGCTCAGTATCAGCAACATCGGTAAATCTCATTTTACCATCTTCTGCAAGCAATTTCAAACGGTTACAATTTGTAACCGTTTCATTTCCCTCTTTTAAGAGTCTGTTTTTCAACACTTTCCAGTAATTTCTTGCACCTTGATGAGTGGCTTGGTCGGTTAAAACAGCAACCACATCCACTATCGAAAAAAACCATTTCTCCAACTCGCTATCCCAATGTGTGCGAACTTGCTTTTGCTCAAATAGTTTTATCGCATTTTCTTTTTTCATTTCATACCCTTTGTCAGACTATAAAGTTACTAAATTTTGCTTTTGATATATTGAACAACAGGCAATTGTTGACAAAATGCCTGTTGGTAAACACAAAATTTTTAGCGTAGGCGAATGCTTACGCTGTAATTTAAGGTGCTCTCTCATTCTGTTTACATTATAGAGAAAGTAACAATATACCCGACAAAACCTTTCATTTGTTTTAGCCAACTTCTCCCCATTACCCCAATATCTTCTTATACCAGGCAGTGGAGCACTTTTTTACCTCTTTTACGGCTTGCAGGTCGTGCTTCATCTCCTGGGCCGATTGGTAGCGGGCAGCAGCTCCTTTTATCAGTATCTCTTCTATTTTTGTGCTGTTTAGTTTTCGGGGCGGAAGCGGGAATTGCTCTTTGTAAGCCGCTTTTGCCAGCACGGCAAACAGTTCGTCACTCATGGTTGATGGCTGCTTTAATGGATAGGTAAGTTGTAGATTAACAAGTACTTCGGGATTACAATCGGCATAAGGTGGTTTGGCTGTTATGGCATGAAAGATGGTTATCCCCAATGAAAACAGATCGGATGACGGGTTTATCAGATAGTTATATTTCAGTAATATTTCGGGTGGAGAATAGACCAGGGCAAAGGGAGCTCTAATGCCACTTTTGTCGGGATAATGTGTACTCTGCTCATAATCAATCAGGAATACATCGCTCATATCCCATTCTGCCGGATTTGTTTCTTTGTTGTGACGGATAATGATATTTGAAGGTTTAATATCGCGGTGTACCAAACCGCTCTTATGTAGGGTTCCCAATACATCTAACAGCCTCTCTCCCATCTTAAGGAACGACGCTGGGTTGATTTTTTTGTGTATTGATACAGAGTTGATTATGGTTTTTAAGTCGGTTCCTTCTATGTATGGACGAACCACATAAAACTTGCCGTCGCGTACAAAATAGTCGATTACGGGCGAAAACGATTGATGATTTATTGTTTGAAGTCTCTTGAGTATTTCTGTGTAATAGGATGCGGGAGAAGTGATATGCTTCACTATAACACTCTCCTTTTCAGCACCTGTTTCTCTAACGGCGCGCCAGGTGATGCCAAACTTTCCCCTTTTAGCTGTTGCTTGGTCTAAAAAATAATTGGCAGTATCTCCTTTTACAAGTATCATACTGCCAATATAGTTATTTTCTATAAAATTTAGCCGATATATCCCAAAATACGGAGCATATCTTCTACCTTTTGTTCGTCGTTGAACAGGTAATCTATCAGCTGGCCATTCTCATCACGATCCACCACAATGTGTTTGGGCGATGGTATTAGGCAGTGCTTAATACCACCATAACCACTAATAGAATCCTGGTAGGCTCCCGTATGGAAGAAACCGAGATAGAGCGGGTCGTTATCTTCATCCTTCACCACCGGCATATACACCTGCTGGTTAAGGTCTTCGGTGTTGTAATAGTCTGAGTGGTCGCATGTTATACCTCCTATATTTACTCTGGTATAGGGTTTGTCCCACTTATTAACCGGGAGAAGAATAAATTTTTCAAAAATACTCCAGCTATCGGGAATTGTGGTCATCAGGCTGTTGTCCACCAGATACCAAAGTTCAGAGTCGTTCTGCTGTTTTGCCTCTACAACCTTGAAAATTACAGCACCCGATTCGCCTACCGAATAGCGACCAAACTCGGTGAAGATATCCGGATCGTCGATTCCTTCGGCGGTACAAGTCTCTTTAATATTTCTAACCAGCTCGTTTACAATGTATTTGTAGTCGTAATCAAATCCAAGGTTGTTGCGTATCGGAAGTCCGCCACCAAGGTTTATTGCATGTAAAGTAGGGCACTGCTTTTTCAGTTCGGCATACATATTTAGTGCTTTCTGATAGAGTCCCCAGTAGTAAAGTGTATCTTTAATACCGCTATCCACAAAGAAGTGCAGCATCTTCAGCTTTACACGGTCGTTGTCCTTAATTTTTTCGTTGTAGAAACGTATTATTTCCGAAGGTCTTATTCCCAGCCTTGAAGTGTAATATGCCGCTTGTGGCTCTTCTTCGATTGCCATACGGATTCCCACATTTACAGGGCCTTCAATCACTGCCAAAAGTCTGTCCAGCTCCTTCATGCTGTCTAAGACAACCATGCAGTTGGTAAAGCCCATTTTGTGCAATGTGTTGATTTTCTGAAGGTACTGTTCCGATTTATGACCATTATTTATTATCATAATGTCTTTGTCGATTCGTCCTTCATCATAAAGTTCCTTGATGATATCAAGGTCGTAGGCTGATGATGTCTCCAACTGGACATTGTACTGAAGCGCCTCTTTCACTATGAAACTGAAGTGGCTGCTTTTGGTGCAATAGCAATAGTTATATGTTCCCTTATAACCATTTGCCCTTATGGATTTACTAAACAAGTTACGTATTCGTTTAATCTGATCACCTATCTTTGGCAGATAAGTTAGCTTAAATGGCGTTCCATACTTATCAATCAAGTACTTTAGCGAAATGTTATGGAAAAACAGGTTGCCATTTTCGATGTTAAAACCTTCCTGAGGAAAGTAATAAGTTTGATCAATCAAATCAAAATAGGTATTCCTTGATTTCACTTTCAATGCTGTAAATTTTAATTGTGTAACCTACATAAAATTAACTGTTTATAACTCTTCGTTCCGGATTAGTTAGAAAAGCAAATGTCGTTATTTTTTTTATTCTATCTTTCATTTCTCCAAATATAATTATTAAAAATTCGTATGTCAACTGTTGATGTGTTAATTGATTGAGATACAGAGATGTGGCTTGTGTGGAGAGTGGAGATTTGTTGTGTTGGAACAGCGTTTCGGGGTGCAAAGAGCCGCATGCAGCGACAAAATAATGAAAAACATTACCCAATGCAATACGTTTTTGCACCGGAAACAATGAATGGTCTAATTGGCAGCAGACAATAAAAGGCTACAATCAGGCTCAATGCTTATTCCCCGAAGCTATTGATACAATTTTGTGCATGGTAGTTCTTCTGACTTACTCCTGTCTGGTCGGCCTTCCCATTCATTGCTGAACAGTGGCTTGAGATGTGACCGCGACATTAGTGGAGATTACAGCAGCGGGACTGTTGCCGATTCACACGGCATTCTCTTTTAATCCGTACCCGGTAAACGGGAATTGGAACCAATGCTATTGCAAATATAAACTAATAAACGGTCTTAACAAAAACAAAATCAGTTAAATTATATATTGTTGATAATTAATGCTTTATGCCTTCACGACATCTTTTATTGTTTTGTAATTAAAAATCACCCGATTCCTGCTTATGAATATACTCGGGTAACCTAACAAGGCTGGGATTCTGATTGCTTTAATGAAGCCCTGAAAGTATAGTACTGCCTTTCAGGCAGAGTACCTATCTGCTATCCTCCGCACGTCGGGAAGGGCGGTTATGCAAATCCGGCACTCCATGCCGATAACCACATCTTAAAGTAACATAAAAGAGATACTGAAAATAGACCTGAAAGGTCAAATCTGCATAACCGTAGGTTGGCGACCTACGGACCGCCTAAGGGCAAACAGCTGCCTGAAAGGCAGGACTATTTTATAATTCTCAGACAGAATATATGATTGACAGTAACCCGGAATCAGGTCAGGGATTATTAAAATAGTATCCTCGGGATGCAATCACAATAATAAAGTTAACCCAACTTCAACAAAGCAATTACGCAAAGTGGCTGTTCATTAAGGATTTATAATTTTTGATGCTTTGCGTGGGT
>JBDHYT010000006.1:0-21581 GCA_039811485.1 Marinilabiliaceae bacterium
TCCGGCGGAAAATTTGAGTTCCAGGGCCTTAAATCGGGCAACTACACCATCGACATCAGCTTTTTGGGTTACGAATCGTTTACAAAGAGCGTTACCATAGCTGGGAAAAATGTTGATATGGGAAGAATCGAATTAAAAGAGATAAATAAAAACATCAGTGAAGTTACTGTGGGCGGCACCCTTATACGTCAGGAGCAGAGAGGCGACACGACGGTGTATAATGCCGCCGCATTCAAGGTTCATGCCGATGCCACTACCGAAGATCTGCTTAAAAAGATGCCCGGCATAACAATAGAAGGAACAACAATTAAATCGGGCGGTCAACAGGTGAAAAAAGTGCTGGTTGACGGCAAAGAGTTTTTTGGCAACGACCCGATGATGGCGGTAAAAAATTTTCCTGCCGAGGTTATCGATAAGATTGAGGTTTTCGACAAACAGAGCGACCAGGCAATGTTCTCGGGCTTCAACGACGGAAACGAAGAGCGCACCATCAACATCACGACCCGAAACGGGAAAACCATGGGACGTTTTGGAAAGATTTACGGAGGTTATGGCAGCGACAGCAGATACGAGGCAGGCGGCAACATCAGCTATTTCAACGGCAACCAGCGAATATCAGTCATAGGACTCTTCAACAACATAAACCAGCAGAACTTCTCGTTCGACGACATAGTGGGATCAATGCGCTCCTCGGGACGTGGGGCAGGCATGGGAGGCAATTTCATGACAGGCGGCATGAGCGGAATAACCAGAACAAACTCGATAGGTCTTAATTACAGCAACACTTTGGGCAAGAAGGTGGAACTGACGGGAAGTTATTTTTTCAACAACACAAACAACAAAAACGCCTCAGAAACTATAAAAGAGTATTTCCCAAACGGCTCTACAACACGCGTTTTCAACGAAGAGAGCAACTCATCGGCCGATAATTTCAACCACCGCTTCAATTTACGACTGACCTATAAGATAGACAGCCTGAACAGCATACTGTTCACACCGCGCATCAGCTGGCAGAACAACGAGTCGGAATCGGTATCCTCTTCGGATGAGTTCATCAATGCCGTACAAAACTTGGCTACCAGCAACAATATCTTTTCTTCCAGTGACGGATTCAGCATCAACGGCGATTTAATGTTCCGACACAAATTTATGAAGCCCAGGCGCACATTATCGTTGCGAGCTGGAACATCGAGCTCGTACTCAAAAGGCGAAACAACCACCCACTCGCTCAGCGAATCGATAAACAATCACGACAAAGACCTGATTACAAACCAGTTGGCCGACAACAAAAACAATAATACAGGTATAAATGCAGAGATTGTTTACACCGAACCGGTAGGCCGATACGGCTCGGTAATGATTAACTATGCACCATCGTTAACCAAAAGCATTGGCGACAGGGTAGTGTACGACAAAACATTTACCGATTACCGTGCCGAACTGCCAGTAACAAACCTGAGCAACAAAACCGAATCGGAATACAACCAGCAACGCTCAGGTATAGGATACAACTTCAACAAAAAGAGTTTCAACCTGATAGCTTCGGTTAATTATCAACACTCCGAACTAACAGGTAACCAGACATATCCCACATCATCAAACACCAACAAAAGCTTCGAGAACGTACTGCCGTCGCTGATGATGAATTACAAGAAGGACAAAACCACAAGTTTCAGACTGGGATACCGCACCAATACCAGTGCACCGTCGGTTTCGCAACTTCAGAATACGGTGAGTATGAGCAATAACCGCAGCTACTCGATGGGAAACCCCGACTTAAAACAGCAGTACACCCACAACATGATGTTTCATTTTGCCACCAATAACCCAGAGACGTCAAGGTCGTTTTTCATGATGGCAGGAATAACATCCACTTCCGACTATATTTCAACATCAACGGCCATTGCAGCCGCCGATTCAATAGTAGGTAACGGCATCACACTACCACAGGGAGCTCAGTTGAGCAAACCGGTAAACCTCAACGGTTATTACAGTATCAACACATTTGCCACCTACGGATTTCCGTTCAAAGCAATAAGGAGCAATATAAACTTCAATGCAGGGCTCAATTACCAGAACAAACCCGGCATGTACAACTTCAGGAAAAACAACAGCGAAACATACTCCATCAACGGAGGCGTGGTAATTGGCAGCAACATAAGCCAGAATATCGACTTTACACTATCCTACTCACCCGCTTACAACATATTGAGAAGCACTGCACAACAAAGCAGCAATAACAACTATTACAGTCATAATGCCCAGTTCGACTTCACCTACACCTTCCTGAACCGTATGGTTCTGACCAACTCGTTGCGCCAGACAAGCTATAGTGGATTAGGCGACGATCTGGATCAGGACTATACACAATGGAATGCATCACTTGGAGTAAAATTTCTGCGTGACAATCGTGCCGAACTGAAATTTAAGGTGTACGACATTCTCAACAGCACTCAAAGCCTGAGCCGCTCTATTACAGAGTCGTATATTTCGACCACCAACACACAGGTACTTAACCGCTACTGTATGCTGACACTTACATTCAACCTGAAAAAGAGAGGCAACCAGCCCAAGATAGAGAGCAACCCTATGCGCCAGATGGGACCACCTCCGGTCAGTTTCAGACCGGCAGAGGGAAGCATGCCTCCTCCACCACCGTCAGAAATGATGTAAATAAAAAGGATAACAAATCAACGATAGAACAACTCAACAGATTGAGGCTCCGGAAACGGAGCCTTTTTTTGCTTTATTTGTGGTAAGGTAGTGAATTGATGCATGACCTTACTTAAAATTATTTTGGGAGTGGGTGTTAATGACAGGAGGAAATCTGTCATTGATAGTTTCGGGATTTAGCTACGCTGAACTTCGTTTTTCACTACGTTCGAAATAACTGCTGATTAGTTATGTAATGGAGGTGTTTGAAAAGTCCACGAATCACACAAATAAACACGAATAATACAAAAGTTATTTCTGCAAGTTGCTTATATACAATCAGAAAGTATTTATAAAATCCGTGCAATCCGTGTAATCCGTGGATGAAATACTTTTGATACAGCACCAAATAAAAACAGACAAAGTCATTCCGACCTCAGGGAGGAATCTTCTCTACCAACCACTGTCATTGGTAGCAGACCTCTCTCCCTGCTTCATTCAAACTTCAGTTTCATAAACCAGTTTTCATTTATGGTAAGGCCAATCCTTACTGTATGCAGTGTCTCCTTTAGCAGTCCTTTTCTATCATTGCCATAGACAACATTTTCATAACCAACATTCAGGAAACTACCCCGATTCCCGAGAGGGAAAGCCAGTCCGGCAGTGAAGCCCTTCTCGTCCAAACGAACCGACTTAATCTTCAGGTATCCGGTGTTGTAAAACAGACCGGCACGATATTTTATTCTCCGCAGATAACTCTTATAGGTTCTTTTACGTGCGCTGTACTCAACGCCAAAATTGAAGGAATGGTTATCGAGATACAGAGCCGACTCGTTTTTAGGATTATCAATATTCTTCCAGTTTTGAACACCATAATCGGCAGCAATTAAAAATCCTGAAGGCATATCCCACGACAATCCGCCACGGAAGGAGACAGGTACTGCAAAATCATCAAAGTCAGATTCCTCGTCGCTTATCCCGGAGGTGTAATCATTGAATATTCGTTGCCGGTAAGTACTGCCCAGCTTAGTTTGCATGTTTGCCACAGCTCCCATACCCAATTTATGATTCCCTACCACGGCCAGATATTGAAGCCCGTATTCGAGATAGAAATTATTCATGTAGTGAGTCTTCTCGTTATAGATATCGTCGGCTGCAAGAGCAGGATAGGTTGACAGTTCAGTTGATTTTAGATTTCCCCACAGATAAGACAGGTTAAGCCCCAACGACAGCCCTCCGGCAACCTTCACCGAGTTGGCCCAGTATATTTGCGACAAGCCGCCACTCCCTTCGTACACCACCGGATACTCATCACTTGTGCCCAGCAGGTATTTATTGCTCTTTATGCTGTAGCCCACGTTTGAAAACGGAGTATAACCCAACGACATACCCCATCCGCGTGCTGCACGGAAAGCCATGGTAACAGCACTTATATTGCCATTCGCGCAGCTTTGCGATTGAGAACTATTGCCGATATGGCTAAATATACCATCCAATTGCATATTAAAGTAGAAAGTAGTGCTATCGAGCGACGACAGTGATGCGGGATTAAGTGTGTTAATCCACTCATCAGATCGTAGTGCAACACCGGCTTGCCCCATCGACAACGTTGACACGTCGCCACGTGCTGCAAGCCTGCCCACTCCAAACACCGAGTAGGGCGATGAAGTGCTGTTCTGCGCATTTGATGAGAAAAGAGTTATCAGTAGAAGAAGTGATAATAGTAGTTTAATCCTTGTCATAATAGTAATAATAAAGTTTTAGTGCCGTTTTTTTTGATTTATTTGCCGGGCAGTCAATCAGAAGAGCGTCAAGTGAATTGCTGTTTTGCGAAGAACCCCAGGTGAATGTAATTCCGTTGTCGGTATTTACTATTGTCTCTTTAAGCCTGTAATTGATATACTGGGTTACATCAGCCTTATAATAAACATTATCGCCTAAAAACGGATCGGCATATAACGTCCCCGTGACCTGACTTTCATCACTCCCATAGAGCACACTTCCCCACTCGTTAACCTTTTTAATCTCGTGAAGATAAATTTGGGAAGGAATCTTCTTAATGTCATAACTACCCTTGGCAGGATAGAGAAGCAACTCAGCCTTAATCACATACCCTTTCTGGTTTGCATCCTGAAGTTCGTTGATATAAGGAAAGTCAACCCTGCAATAAAAACCGCTGCTTTCGTGCATCAGAGCCAAATCATCACTTTTTTTTGACGGAATCAGATCTTTATATCCACTGAGTGAGCCGAAACTATGGTTAAGTCCGTCAATATTAGTTAGGTTATACTGGAGAGTGCTGTTAGAAAGAGTTATTTCGCGGGTTACTATCTCCGATTCGATTGCTGGCAGATGGCTGTAAACAGTAATAACCATATTGCTATCCTGGGCAGCAAACGACATAAGCGATTGATTTCCGTCACCGGAGCCAAGCCTGATTCCTTTCAGAAAATCGGCAAAGAAAGAGGCATTGTCGCTATTCTGGTAATTATCTTTGCAGAAAGCCATAATCTCCCGTCCGAAATCGTCATTGAGTCTGAAACTGATTTTCGGCTCACCAACAGGCCGTGGAAAATAGCGGTAAGAACCCAACGGTTTATCATCGTACTCTGTGACACGATTATTGAATATCGCACCATTATCGTTGCCCGAGATAGTCTGCGTAACCCGGTTCACCACAAGCGAAAAAGGTTTGAGAGTATCACCCATGAAGGTTGACCCGTGTTTCAGCGAGATACACACCGAGTCGTAATGTTCCTTA
The DNA here is from genome assembly GCA_039811485.1 of Marinilabiliaceae bacterium. Lineage (GTDB taxonomy): Bacteria > Bacteroidota > Bacteroidia > Bacteroidales > Marinilabiliaceae > JAGPIS01. The sequence goes on from JBDHYT010000006.1 coordinate 5,414, forward strand.
TTGTTCCAGCCCATGCCCGACGACATCACAACCTTAAAGTAGCTCTGTGAGTGCAATGTGCCTACCCCTGGAATAGCGACATCGCCGACTAAAGCCACACCGCTGCCCGACGTTTGAACAGAGTCGAGCCGGAAGGTGGATATATCGATGGAAACGGTATCGATAAGTTCGGTATAGGTTGCCGACTTCACAAACTCCTGTCCCAATTCGAAAGTGCCAGTATTACAGCTAAGTACACCCAGCGTAAACATCACTGATACAATTATTTTCCTATTAATCATTTTACTCATTTGTTGCCAGTATTTATTTATAATGCAACAAAAGAAAATAATCCTGACTGCAGGTTTGTATCAATTCAACCAACATCACACCGGCATCAACCAAAAGCAGGATAAGCAATAAAACGAAGTTCAACCATGCCGCGAAGTCTCTTATAGGGAAATAACCTTAGATTATTCGGTCAACACCAACTTTGGTTGAATAGATTAAGACAATAATGAGGCACTTTATACTTTTGACCAAAGAGCAATCAACAATTCGCAACCAATAAGCGAAGGCAATATTACAAACAACCAAAAAATTATATTCAGATGAAAAAGACAACAATGGTAATTGCACTTTTATTTGCATCATTCACCGCTTTCACCGGATGTTCCAATGACGACGATGACGACCTTATGGGTAACTGGATAAAAAGAGGTGCTTTCGATGGTCTGCCACGCAGCGACGGGGTCGCATTCACCATCGGCGACGACGCATATATAGGAACGGGCTATAACGGCAGTGAAAACGAACGACTCAGAGATTTCTGGAAATACGACGCCGACAAGGACTACTGGACACAGGTAGCATCGTTGCCCGGAGTTTCCCGCAACGGAGCCATAGCCTTTGGTGTGGCAGGAAAAGGATATGTGGGCACTGGTTACGACGGCACAAACCGCCTGAACGATTTTTATGCCTACGATCCTGAACTAAACTCATGGAGCTGCAAAGCACCTTTCGCAGGAACAGCACGTTACGGAGCAGTAGCTTTTGCCATTGGCAACAAAGGATATGTGGGAACGGGTTATGACGGAAATATGCTGAAAGATTTCTGGGAGTACGATCCCGAAAACGACAAATGGACACAAAAAGTAAGTGTGGGAGGCAGCAAAAGGCGTGATGCCGTAGCATTTGTGGTGGACGGCAAAGGTTACATAGTAACAGGCGTTGACAACGGCTCTTATGTTACCGACTTCTACCGGTATTCGCCCAAAGAGGACAAATGGGAGTCGCTCAATGCCATTGCCAACGTGAGTGACGACTCGTTTGACGACGACTACAACATTGTAGGAATCAACGGGACAGCCTTTACAATCAATGGCAAAGCTTATATCACAACCGGCGGCCCAGGTTATCCCGGCAACAATACATGGGAGTACAATCCCATTACCGACCGCTGGGTGCAGAAAACCAATTTCGAGGGTTCCAACCGATACGAGGCAGTTTCATTCACCGTTAAAAATCAGGCTTTTGTGGCCACAGGGCGCAGTTCGGGATACTATCTCGATGATGTGTGGACCTTCGACCCCGATGCCGAATATGAAGAAAATGACTAAGATACAGCATCAAACAAAAAAGCTATCTACCATAATTCCTGCATTGCTAACCGCAACAATAATTTTTGCAGGTTGTGGCAACAAGAATTACGAATATAGTGCAAAAGTGATGATGGACGAGAACCACTGGATATACACCATAGAATTTGGCAACAAAATCATCATCAGGCAGGAGACAATGCCGGGAATAAACAGCATAAGCTATTTCCCCGACCGCGAGACAGCAATGAGGACAGCTATGTTGGTACGCCACAGACTTAACAGAGGTACAAATCCGTCGATATCGGCACAGGAGATGGACAGCATTTTGAGAATTGGACATCATAAATTGTAGTTAGTAATAATTTTTCCTATGGGATGCCTTAAAACATTAACTGTTTTTTAGGTATCCCATTCATACTTAATCCTTTCAGCAAAATAAAAATTCCATATATTGCACACATTAAGCAACAGCACGCCATGACATTAAAAAACATAAAAATAAAAACCATTGGTCTGCATACCAGCATCTGGATAGGATACAGCCTGCTTATCTTTTATGGCCCGTTCACTTTTTTGCCACTAAAGTCGGCGATGTTGTTTGGTTTGCGTGCACTCACCATCAACGCTGTAATATTCTACAGCAACACATTCTGGCTATTGCCAAAATATCTTTTTGGTGGGCGGCCCGCTCGTTTCTTCCTGATTGCAGCAATGATTACAGCTGCCACAGCATCAATAAATTACATCACCGAACCATATATAATCACCGGCGTTAACGACAGAACGCACCAGACAAACGAACCCGGGCATCAGCCAGCCGAAGGAGGAGATGCAACCAAACCACAAATGGATCAGCCCATGGATGGAAACAAGAAGATGCCGCCGCCTTCTCCGTTTTTTATTCCGGTGCGTATTCACCCCATGATAATCAACGGCATATTTTCATCGCTTGGAATGCTGTTTATAAGCACCTTCTTTTTTCTGATTATGCGCGACCGCGAGCTGCAACAGAAAAAACTCGATCTCATCAATCAGAATCTGGAGTTCGAGATGAAGTTCCTCAAGTCGCAGATAAATCCCCACTTCCTGTTCAATGCACTAAACAACATTTACGCACTTTCGATTATCAAAGCAGCCAATACGCCCGATATGATACTTAAACTATCGGATATGCTGAGGTTTACCATCTACGACAGTGATAACCAACGGGTAAAACTTGGAAAGGAGCTGACTTACATCAAAAATTTCATCGACTTTCAAAGACTGAAAATGGACACCGAACCAAATCTGATGGTGAATATAGACCAGTGCAACAACGAGTTAACCATTGAGCCCATGCTTCTGATACCGTTTATAGAAAACAGTTTCAAGCACAGCCATATCGAAAATACTCAACGAGGCTGGATTAAACTAAAAATCAACACCGAAGGAGCAAAGATCTACTTTTCGGTCAGCAACTCCGTTTTGCCAACCACAATCAGCCGCGATGTGCCGGGCGGAATAGGCATAGAAAATGTACGAAAAAGACTTGAGCTTCTCTATCCGGGAAAGTTCGATCTGAAAATTGAAACCCACAACGACGTTCACAGCGTAAAAATGGTGATAGACACAGACAAACATTGACAATATCAGCAAACATGACCATGAAATGTATTATTATCGACGACGAATTTCCTGCCCGCATACTGCTCCAGGAGTTTATTGATAAAGTGCCCAATCTCGAACTCACTGGGAGTTTTAAGTCGGCCCTCGACGCATTGCCTGTTATTCAGGCCGGCAATACCGATCTGATATTTCTTGACATCCAGATGCCTGAAATAACAGGCATAGATTTCATCAAATCACTGCCAACCAAACCAATGGTGATATTCACCACCGCCTATTCCGATTTTGCTATTGAGAGTTACCAACTCGATGCCATAGATTATCTGCTGAAACCGTTTTCGTTCGAACGGTTTATACAGGCTGTAAACAAAGCATCGCAACGACTACCGCAGGCCGACACGCCAACAGAAGCAAGTCAGACCAGGGAGTCGGAAAAAGATTACATCCTCATTAAGGCCGACCGTAAAATTCACAGGCTGAAATACCGGCAGATAATATATATTGAGGGACTACGCGAGTATGTAACATTTTTTTGCGACAACAACGAAAAGATAATATCGCTCGAATCACTCCGATCGCTCGACCAGACACTGCCATCGGGACAATTTATGCGCATACATAAATCGTACATTGTCAATATCGACAAGATCAAAACACTATATGGCAACCAGTTGAAGATGGAAGGGACGCAAAGCTACGTCCCGATAGGAAAGTCGTTCAAAGAGGCGGTTCAGAAGGCACTGTTCCACCTCTGATCTCACTCCTGCTCCATCGTCTTGATAAAGACAGGAGGCACCGCAGTCTTAAAACTCATTGTCTTATTGGTGAACGGATGCACAAAAGTGAGCTCGGCAGCATGCAGTCCTATCCGTTTCATCGGGTCCTGGTGCGCACCGTACTTGATGTCGCCGGTCACCGGATGACCAATATGCTTCATGTGTACCCTAATCTGGTTTTTACGCCCGGTGTCAAGTTCCACGTCAAGCAGGGTATAGAAACGGCTGCCATCCATCACCTTGTAGCGGGTAACAGCCTCTACACCATCGCCGGGCTGACTTACATACACTTTCAAACTTTTTGGGTGTTCGTTGAGCCAGGTATGAATAGTGTTCGACTCCTTCTCAACATAACCCTCAACCAGAGTATAATAACGGCGGCACAGCACCGTGTCGTCCCAACGCTCCTGCATCTTCTCTTTGGCCTTCATGCTCTTGGCAAACATCATAAGTCCCGATGTCTCCCTATCGAGGCGGTGAACAATAAAAACCTTATTATCTGGGTCGTGCTGCTTCACATACTCCGACAGATAGGCATAAGCGGTGTGCTTATTGTCTTTGGAGGTACTCATCGAAAGCAGTCCCGCCTCCTTATTTACCACAATGAGATGATCGTCTTCGAACACAATCTTCATGGCCGAGGGCAACTTAATAACGTGCTTTTTGCTCTTCTCCATCACCACCACATCGCCTGGCTTCACCGGCTGACTGAAATTGGTTGTGGTGCGGTCGTTAATCCGGATAAAACCACCACTTAGAAGCTGCTTGAGCGAAGTACGGCTTTTGCCCTGCATCTGAGTCATCAGAAACTCCATAACAGTACTGTTATTCTTCACATAAAACCTTGTTGCTGTGGGTGATGCAGCAGGCTGTGCCTTCTCTCTTCTTTTCTGATATTGTGCCATTTCGTTATAATAAGATGCCAAAGTTACAAAAAGATTGACAATGAACACCCAACAGTGGCGGCAAATAGCAATAATTGGTTCACTCATCGTGAAAAGTAGCGTAACAGTCTATTTTGTTTTGAAATAGATCATCCAAAAACTACTTTTGATTCTGTAACTACTATACATCAGCAAAACAATGAATCAATGATATTTTCAAAAAACAGCAGCCCTACGGCCACCAACAAGAAAATAAACACCGTTATCCAGCATATTTTGGTGTGGATAGGCTTGTTGCTTTTGCCATTGCTCCTCACCCAATCCGACTCGGCCTACAGCATCAGAATGCTCAACCATATCTGGACATCGATAATAATGTCGCTGATAGTGTTTTATATCAACTACGGAATTCTTGTCAACAAACTGGCATTTAGAAAACAGCTGTTCTCGTTCATCATTATCAACCTGGTACTGTTTGCCCTCCTGTCGATATTGAGCGACCCGCTTCACCAGATTGTGTCGCCGCCATCGCCAAAGAAACGTCCGCCAATGACGTTGCAAAACTTCAATATATACGGCATATTTTTCTACCGCGAGTTTATTATGTATGCACTCGTTACCGGTATAGCCATTGCAGTGCGCACGGGCCGCAGGCTCTCAACAAGCGAAACAGAACGCAAACGGCTTGAGACAGAGAACCTAAAATCGCAAATATCACTGTTGAAATATCAGATTCAGCCGCACTTCTTTTTCAACACACTCAACAACATTTACGCACTCATAGGCCAATCGCCCACCGAGGCACAACAGGCAGTAATCAGGCTAAGCAAGATGATGCGCTATGTGCTTTACGACAACAATGCCGACAGCATTCCGCTCGACAAGGAGATTGAGTTTCTCAACAACTACAACAAGCTGATGCAACTCCGCCTGACCGATAACACAAAGGTTGAAATAAGCTATCCTGCCGGAATTACCAACATAACCGTTCCTCCGCTCATATTTGTGTCGCTGCTCGAAAACGCATACAAACACGGAGTGTGCAACACCGAGACATCGTTTATCAGAAATAAAATGACAATAACCGATAAGAGTGTGATATTTGTTACCGAAAATTCGACCCACAACTTCGACAGGAACGAGGATAAGAGCAAGCCGGGCATAGGACTGGTAAATATGAGAAAAAGGCTCGACATTATTTACGGCAACAACTATTCGCTCCACCTGCTTGAAGAAAACGGTATATTTAGGTCGGAACTTACAATTCCGGTGCGCACCAACTAAAACACAGAGAGATGACACAAAAAATAAGATGCCTTGCAGTTGATGATGAGCCACTTGCACTGGGGCTGGTAAAAGGATATATAGAGCAGACACCATTTCTTGAACTCGCCGGCACCTGTGGCAGTGCCATTGAGGCAATATCTTTTCTGGAAAACAACCAGGTGCAGCTCATTTTTCTCGACATTCAGATGCCCGGCCTCACCGGCATTTCACTTATGCGCAGCCTCACCCAGAAGCCAAAGGTGGTCTTCACCACTGCATTTGAAGAGTATGCCATTGAGGGGTTTCGACTCGACGCAGTTGACTATCTGCTCAAACCATTTGATTATGAAGAATTTCTGAGGGCAGCTCAAAAATCGCGCGACCTGATAATGCTCGAGAGTGGCAGCAGAAACGAAACGGCAGGTAACGACTACTTTTTTGTAAAGAGCGACTACAAACTGGTAAAGATTGAGACAGAGCACATTACCTATATCGAAGGATTGAAGGATTATGTAAAAATACACCTCAACAACACACCAAAAGCCATACTCACCCTGATGAGCCTGAAAACCTTAGAGACACAACTACCAACCGACCGTTTTATACGCATCCACCGCTCCTACATAATAAACGTCCGACACATCACAGGCATTGAGCGCAACCTCGTTCATATATCCAACATACAGATACCTATGAGCGACAGCTATAAAGCACAACTGATGGAGATGATTAATGACAGGATAATGTAGTTATATTAACCACACAGACACATAGAATTTTATCCTCAAGCCGGACTTAATCAATTGAAAAAATAGTTTCTCCCCTTGTCATCAACACATTATGACCAATTTTTTCGGGTAAAAACTCAGGGTGACGGAGTTAAATGGTTAAATGGTTGAAGAGAATTTAAAGTCGTGGTGTTGGTAAGTCTGACTCCGGATGGAGTCGCATGTATATAGCTGCAAAATAGTAAAACCAAAAACGACCTCGGAGTGGGTCGCATATTAAGCCATGAAGGCATATTCAAGCCGTATATAAGCATTGCGTACAGTTTTAAGTTCGTAATGCCATCGGCTTGGAGAGCCAGACCACGAATAACCGTGGGTTTCAACCCACGGAACACGCACGCCACGTTTCCTGCCCGGGAGTGGCAGCACAAAACGAAAAGGTAATTGCACATCGCACATTGGCTAAGAACTATCACTCCTCTCCGCTGCACGAAATGAACTCGATTCGGTAAGAATTGCCTTATCAAATAGTTATGTGTGAACCCGAATCTCAAACAGCATTGCGTTTTAACCGCTCCGTTCTGGGATAGTTCTAAGGCTCGTAGCCGAGGCGGTGATCAGCAGTGATGCTTAAGCTTTGACGCTAAAAAGCATCTTAAAAAATCTGATTAATCAGTATTTTCAAGATGTCTTATTATTTACTGTGATTTTCGTAATTTTGGAGGTATCAGTAACCACGGCCTTCAGGCCGTGGTTAAGCAAGTCCTTCCAATCGGCTTTAGCCATGACTATTATGTTGATATTCAGTTAATATGTTCATATTTGGCCTCAAGCCGGATTTAATCAATTGACAATGACAAAATAGTGGAGAGTTGACCCTTCGACGGGCTCAGGGTGACGGAGTTAAATGATGAAATGGTTGAAGAGAATTTAAAGTCGTGGTGTCGGGAAGTCTGACTCCGGATGGAGTCGCATATATATAGCTGCAAAATAGTAAAACCAAAAACGACCTCGTAGAGTGTCGCATATTAAGCCATGAAGGCATATTCAAGCCGTATATAAGCGCAGCGTACAGTTTTAAGTTCGTAATGCCATCGGCTCGGAGAGCCAGACCATGCATAACCGTGGGTTTCAACCCACGGAACACGCACGCCACGTTTCCTGCCCGGGAGTGGCAGCACAAAACGAATGGTAACTGAACATTGCACATTGTTAGGAGCTATCACTCCTCTCCGCTGCACGCAATGAACTCGATTCGGTTAGAATTATGGCATTACAACTATTATTGAAACAGATGTCTGAAATCCTCTTTGGGCTTGACGAAATAGGTTTTAAAACCAAGTTTTTGGGCTGCTTCAATATTTCTGATGCCGTCGTCGAAGAAAAGAGTCTCTTCGGGCACAACACCATGTTTTTCAATCAGTATTCTGAATATCTCCGGGTCGGGCTTGGCAACTCCAAGCTCGTAGGATAGAAACAGCTTATCGAAATAGTCGTGTATGGTATTACCGTTTTTTCCAAAATACTCTTCGCGCAACCAGCTGAACATTATATGGTTGGTATTACTAAGCATCAGGATATTATATTTCTTCTTCAACTCCAACAGCATATCCATTTTATATTGAGGAATACCTTCAAGAAATTTAAAGAACGCCTCATCTATCATCTGTTCAGTAACAAGAGCCTCGGCTTTAATGGCTTTATAAAAATCGTCGGGTGTGATTCGTCCCTCCTCCAGGTCGAGAAAAATGCCCGACTGCACATAATCGTTGAGCATGTCGCCCGCCTGCGGATAACCAATTGCGGCAAAAGCATCAACACAAGCCTGCTTGTTAAGGTCGATAAGAACCCCACCCAGGTCGAAAAGTATATTTTTTACTCCTGTCATCATAGCAAATAATTTTGACCACAAAATAGTATTAATATTCAATGTTATAAAGCCTTTAAGAATATTTAGGCTTAATGTAAATCTTTCTTAACCAACAGTCTGATAGCGGGAATTGAAGCAAATACAACAATCACAACCAACAGATAGTGCATATAATCAAACACTTGCGGAAACTGCTGCCCTATAAAAAAACCGGCCGACACCAGCAGCCCTATCCATAATCCTCCACCTAACATATCGAAGGCCACAAACTTGCGTACCGGCATTCCGGAGGCACCCGCCATCATTGGCAATAAAGTGCGAACAACAGGGATAAAACGGCCTATCATAAAGGCAAACACACCATATCTAACCCATATCTTGCGGGTTTTATAGAGGAATACGGGTTTGAAAATCCTGTTTTCGGGTTTGTCGAACAGTTTTGGTCCAAGCCAAACTCCTTTAAAGTAACCAAGCAAATCGCCCCCCACGGCAGCCAACCACATCAGCAGTAACAGTAGCCACAGATGGATATCTATATAAGTACCACACAACAGACCGGCCGTAAACACCACATAATCGCCACCCGGAAGTACAATCCCAAGCAGCACTCCCGTCTCGAGAAATACCAGCAGCAGAAGCACAATCAGTCCACCCGTGCGGATTATATAGTCGGCATCGGTCAAAAGCTGATGCCACGACACTGAATCCATCATCATAGAAAATATCTTTTGATGTCAACCAAATATATCAACAATCGAAAGAGACAAATTCCCTAACATCGATTAATATTATATTATTCGCCGGTTTTTTGTTACCTTTAATTGATGATTTACAACAAAAAAGAGAGGGCATGAACGAAGATTTTCTACACTACCTTTGGTACAACCGTCTTTTTTACCCTTCGGGATTAACCACCACCGGCAATGGCGAAGAGGTTGAGATAATTCATCCCGGATGGCCAAACAAAAATGCAGGCCCCGATTTCTTCAACAGCCGCATACGCATAGGCAGCACTATGTGGGCGGGAAATGTGGAGATTCATCTTCGAAGCAGCGACTGGTACAATCACGGCCATCAGACCGACGAAGCCTATAATAACGTTGTGCTTCATGTGGTTGCAATCAACGACATGAAGGAGATAACCGACAGCAACAAAAGGATAATACCGGAGATTGTGCTCCGCTACCCCGACGACTTATTGCAGCGCTACGACTCACTGATTCATCACAACGGCATACTCAAATGCCATGACGAGGTGGGCAAACTGCTATCAATAGATGTTTACAACTGGATGGACCGGATGCTGCTGGAGCGGATGGAACAACGTTCGCAGCGAATATCTACGCTCCTCGACGAATTTAACGGCAATTGGGATCAGGTGTTCTTTGTGATGCTAGCCCGAGCAATGGGCTTTGGCATCAACAGCGACCCTTTTGAGATGCTTGCCCGCTCGATACCAGTAAACCTCCTGTTGCGCCACTCCGACAACCTGCCCCAACTGGAGGCGATACTGTTCGGTCAGGCAGGATTTTTGGAAAACATAAGCACCACAGAGAGTTATCCGGCAGTGTTAAAGCGCGAATACACACTATTGCGCCATAAATACAGCCTCACTCCCATCAACGTATCGCAATGGAAGCTACTAAGGCTTAGGCCGGTCAATTTCCCTACCATCAGGTTGTCGCAGCTGGCAGCCATAATCAACAAAAACACCGGTAACTTCGAGTCGTGGGTCAACACCGAAAACTTCGGGCAGTTTGCTTCACGCCTCGACGTGGCGGCATCGGGATATTGGAAGTCGCACTTTCTGTTCAACAAGCCGGTGGCAACAGAGGTAAAATCGCACCTCGGCAAAACAGCATCCAGGCTGCTAATAATCAATGCCCTGCTCCCATTCATGTTTGCAAAGGCTCAAAAACGTGGCCAGCCCGAAAAATGCGAACATATATTGAAACTATTTTCTGGATTTCCCGTTGAAAAGAACAATATACTAACCAATTGGAGAGAGGCAGGCATAACCGCTGCCAACGCTGGCGAATCGCAGGCATTGGTATATCTCACACAAAAATATTGCTTGCAGAATAAGTGTTTGCAATGCCGTATTGGTCATTTAATTATAAATAGCAAAGCAAAAAACAACGACAATGCTATTTCAGGTTTGCGATAGTTTTATACATTTGTTATTAATATAAACAGTTAAAAAACCAAGATGATGAAGATTAAACAGTTTTTTTTAATATCGCTCCTTGTAGTTGGAGCAGGGGTTTCGTTCACCTCATGTAAAGGAAAGAAGAAAATTGCCACCAATAGCGAGATTGGCACCCTACTTGAGAATATGCCCTGCGAAGATGCCGGCAAGAGCGACAAAAACTTCTATCGTTCAAGTGCTTTGGCCACCAGCAGCGACCTAAGCCTTGCCAAGGAGAAAGCACTTCTGCTTGCCAAGCAGCGACTTGTGACCCTTATCAACTCAAACACCAAGAGTGTGACCGACCGTTATGTGAACGAGCGTGAGATGGGCGATGCGGCCGATTTTGAGCAGAAATTTGAGAATCTCACACGCGAGGTAGCCGACGAGACACTCAACAACATTGTGGTGGCATGCGAGAAGGCAAGCGTGCTCGACAGCAAGAAATACCGTGCTTTTGTTGCTATTGAGGTAAACAAAAAGGAGCTTCTTGAAGGTATCAACAAAAAGATAACCAACAACCAAAAGCTTCAAATCGACTACGACAAGAAAAAATTTGAGGAGATTTTCAACCAGGAGATGGAGAAGATGGCCAACGAGCGCAACCAGTAAATAGCGATTGATGCCGGCGCAAAAAAGAAAAGTGGCACAAAATGAAGTTTTATGCTACCAAATATTTGCCGGTAAATAAAATCTCGCTATATTTGCGCCGCATTAACGTATTAATATCAATCACATGTACTTGACTAAAGAAATCAAGCAAGAGATCTTCGAGAAATACGGAAAGTCTAACACTGACACTGGCTCTGCTGAGGGACAGATAGCATTGTTTTCCCACCGTATTAATCATTTAACTGAGCACCTCAAGTTAAATAAGAAAGATTATAGCACAGAACACGCACTTGTTAAAATGGTAGGTAAGCGTCGTCGTTTGCTCGACTACCTAAAGGCAAAGGATATCGAAAGATACCGTGCCATAATTGCCAAACTTGGCATCCGTAAATAACAAGCAGCAGAAAGACAAGAGGCAATTCCTTTCAGGAGTTGCCTCTTTTGCATAAAATAAATTGTGATTTACGGTATTATTAATACTCCACTATCGATTTTTTTCGGATAATGCCTATCTTTGGTAAATTCAGATTTTTAGACAGAAAACATATAAATAAGTCATGGTTAAAGGAATTGAAAAAGTAATTGACTTGGGTGATGGAAGGTCCATCACCATTGAGACAGGCAAATTAGCCAAACAGGCCGACGGCTCGGTGGTTGTTAAAATGGGCAACACCTATCTGCTTGCTGCTGTGGTTAGCGCCACCGATGCCAAACCCGATGTTGACTTTATGCCACTATCGGTTGAGTATAAAGAGAAATTTGCTGCTGCTGGCCGCTTCCCCGGAGGCTTCACCAAGCGCGAAGGACGTCCTTCGGACTACGAAATACTTGTTTCGCGTCTGGTTGACAGGGCATTACGTCCATTATTCCCCGACGATTTCCACGCCGACACTTTCGTAACCATCAACCTTATTTCGGCCGACGAGGAGATTCTTCCCGACGCATTGGCTGGTCTGGCAGCTTCGGCAGCCCTGGCAGTGTCGGATATACCTTTCAACGGCCCCATATCGGAGGTTCGCGTAGGACGTGTGGATGGCAAGCTAAAGATTAACCCTACTGCAACGGAACTCACAAGAGCCGACCTCGACATAATGGTTGGTGCTACCTACGACAACATCATGATGGTTGAGGGTGAGATGAAAGAGGTGTCGGAGGCTGATATGCTTGAGGCACTGAAATTTGCCCACGATGCCATCAAGGTACATTGCAAAGTGCAGATTGAACTGATGGAGGAGCTTGGCAAAACAGTGAAACGCACATATTGCCACGAGGTGAACGACGAAGAGCTCCGTGCCCACGTTAAAGCCAACACCTACGAGAAAGCATGCTCTGTTGCACGCTCGGCCAACCCCAATAAGGCAGCCCGTGGCGAGGCGTTCAAGGCAGTACTCGACGAATATTTTTCAACCTTCTACGGCGAAGGATACGAAGGCGAAATACCATCGTCGCTCATTAAGCGTTACTACCACGATGTTGAGAAAGAGGCTGTCCGCCGTGTGATGCTCGACGAAAACATCCGCCTTGATGGACGCCAAATGAACGAAATACGTCCGATATGGAGTGAGATTGGCTATCTGCCAGGGCCACACGGATCGGCAATATTCACTCGTGGCGAGACACAATCGCTTACCACAGTGACACTTGGAACCAAACTCGACGAAAAGATTATTGACGAAGTGATGATGCAGGGAACCGACCGTTTCCTATTGCACTACAACTTCCCTCCGTTCTCCACCAACGATGCAAAAGCTTCACGTGGCGTGGGACGTCGCGAGATTGGCCACGGTAACCTGGCACTACGTGCACTTAAAGGAATGATTCCACAAGACTTACCATATACCATTCGTGTGGTTTCAGATATTCTTGAGTCAAACGGCTCATCATCAATGGCAACAGTATGTGCAGGAACACTGGCACTTATGGATGCCGGCGTTCAGATAGCCAAACCGGTATCGGGTATTGCAATGGGACTTATCACCGATAAGGGATCGCCAAAATTCTGCGTTCTAAGCGACATTCTTGGTGATGAGGATCACCTTGGTGACATGGACTTTAAGGTAACCGGCACACGCGATGGTATCACCGCCACCCAGATGGACATCAAGATTGACGGTCTGCCATACGAAGTGCTTGAGAAGGCACTTGCCCAGGCACGCGAAGGCCGTCTGCACATACTCAACAAAATTGAAGAGACAATATCTACACCACGCGAGGATTACAAACCACATGCACCACGCATTGTTACAGTAATCATACCTAAGGAGATGATTGGTGCAGTGATAGGTCCCGGAGGTAAAATAATCCAGGAGATTCAGTCATCAACCAAAACAACAATCTCCATAGAAGAGAAGGACGACAAGGGGTACGTCAATATTGCTGCGGCCAACAAAGACTGCATCAATGCTGCCCTTAACCGTGTCAATATGATTGTTGCAATTCCCGAGGTTGACAAGGTTTACCGCGGTAAGGTTAAGACAATTGTTCCATTCGGTGCATTCATCGAGATTCTTCCGGGCAAAGATGGTCTGCTTCACGTATCTGAAATAGACTGGAAACGCATCGAGAAAGTTGAAGATGTCCTTAAAGAGGGTCAGGAAATTGAGGTTAAACTTATAGAGATTGACTCAAAGACAGGCAAGCTGAAACTATCGCGCAAGGTGTTGTTGCCACGTCCGGAGAAGAGCGACAAAGGTGAGAAACACGACAAGAATTAAGTAGTGAGTCTTAGGAATAGGATCTACGCTTAAAAAAGTATATTAGACATCCGATGCCGACAACAGGCAGAAGGAATGAACAATAACTTCCCGCATATTACGCTGGTTAACGCCGAATCAACTGATAATCGGTATTAATGAGTGTAATATGCGGGTTACTTGTTTTGGTTTGTGATGAATTTTTCCCTCTTCACACTACCAGACACACCCTTCTTTTTATAATTTTGCAAGGAAGAAACCAGTTTAAGTTTTCAATAAACCATGACCGAAAAAGTTACTGCACACCAGATAAGAGAGATGCTCGCCGAGAATATTGACGGCTTGTCGAAAGTGGATATGAGCACCATGGGACTTGAGGTTTTCCCAAGGCTGATGGAGATGCTCTCGTCACAACAAGAGTGCGGGGAGTGCAAGGCCTATTTCGACGACTTAATAGTGTATGCCCACGACGTGAGGCTTATATTCAAAGGCACTGACCAGGAGCAGAAACGCTTTCTCACACTCACCGAAGAGGCAATGGATCATCTGAAAAAGAGACACGGCATCATTCCACGCGGTCATACAAAGTCGCTTTACCTCTTCTTTGCTTCAGTGGCAGGTATTGCTGCCGGCTGGCTTATCTTTTTCAAACTACTGTCGATGGGCGACCCGGTTCGTTCGGCAATCTTTGGTTGGATAATTGTGGTAATCCCGGCATGGATAATCGGTATCCGAAAGGAGAAAAAACTGAAGCAAGAAGGCAAATCATTCTAACTAACAACCTTATGAAATTAAATCTCATTGTTACACTTACGGCTGCCACCTTACTGCATCTGGCATGTAAGCCATCAGCCTCAAAATTCGACTACCCGGTGACAGCAAAAGTTGACACTATCGACACCTATTTCGGTCATCAGGTGGCCGACCCATACCGCTGGTTGGAAGACGACCAGTCGGCACAGACAAAAGAGTGGGTGAGAAAACAGAACGAAGTAACCTTCGGATATCTCAACTCAATCACCTTCAGGGATTCACTGCGCGAGCGACTCACCCGGATATGGAACTATCCGCGGCAATCGGCACCCTGGAAGAGTGGTGGCAAATACTTCTTCACCAAAAACGACGGTTTACAGAACCAATCAGTCTTCTACATGATGGACAAGATTGGTGATGAGCCTGTTATGATACTCGACCCTAATGTATTGAGTGGCGATGGCACTGTGTCGCTTACCAACTTCACGGTTTCGGACGACGGCAAATACCTGGGCTACGGAATATCGAGGGGTGGCAGCGACTGGAACGAGTTTTTCATCCGTGACCTTGCATCGGGCAAAGACCTCACCGACCACCTAATGTGGATAAAATTCTCAGGCATAGCCTGGCATAAGGACGGTTTTTACTACAACCGCTATCCGCAGCCACGCGAAGGCGACGAGCTGAAAGGAGCCAACAGCAATAGCCGTATCTACTACCACAAGGCAGGCACACCCCAGGAAAAGGACATACCGGTATATGAAGAGCCGGAGAATCCCCACCGCAGTTTTTCGGGCGACGTAACCAACGACGGTCAGATACTTGTAATATCGGCCAGCGAATCGACAAGCGGCAACGCCCTCTATTTCAAGCGTCTCGATATCGCCAATGCACCAGTTGTGAAGGTGGTTGAAGATTTCAACAGCGACTATTCGGTAGTTGACCATATCAACGGCTACCTCTACGTACACACCAACTACCTGGCTCCCAACTACCAGTTGGTGCGCATCGACCTTAAAAATCCTTCCCGCGAAAACTGGGAAGTAGTTATCGGGCAGTCCGACACCGATGTGCTGGCCGCGGTGACAGCAGTAGGTGGACGATTCATTGGAAACTATATGCACGATGCACACTCGGCGGTGAAGATATTCGACCTCGGGGGAGGTTACCTTCACGATGTTGAGCTGCGTTCGCTTGGAAGTGCAAAAGGTTT